>NZ_LGQY01000072.1:0-102039 GCF_003116065.1 Azospirillum sp. TSO5
TGCGCGTCCGCGACGTGGACGAGGCGCAGATGTACATGGTCCAGTTGGCGAAGGACCTTGCCGCCCGCGGCGAACTGGTCCTGGCCGAAGGCAGCGGCGAGAACGAGCTGATCTACTGACCGGCGGATGCGTTGCAGCCAATAAGCGGCGGGCAGCGCTGACTTTTTTTCCCGCATTCCTCACAGGAGATTTGACGGAAGGTCCGGAACGGTGAACCTTTGGAGTCCGAAGCAGGGCGGGATCAGGGGGGCGGCCGGGCCGGTGATGCGGCTTCCGCTCCCGTCCGACCGGCCATAAGGCCGGCGGGTGCCGCATCGGCCAACAACAGGGAGCTTCCGAACATCATGACCGCTGACACGCTGCAATCCCGTCTCACCCGCCGGATCGCCGGTCCGGTGGTCGCCAGCCTGCTCGGCCTCGGCGTCGTCGCCGCCGGGCCGCTGGCCGCCGCGGCCGAGACCTGGGACATGCCGACCCCCTATCCGGACACGAACCTGCACACCGTCGTGGTGAAGCAGTTCGCCGACGACGTGAAGGCGGCCACCAACGGCAAGATCAGCATCACCGTCCACACCAACGGCTCGCTGATCCGCCATCCGGAGATCAAGCGCGCGGTCCAGTCCGGTCAGGCCCAGCTGGGCGAGGTGCTGATCAGCTCCTGGGCCAACGAGGATCCGCTCTACGGACTCGATTCCGTGCCCTTCCTCGCCACCGACTTCAAGGCCGCGCACAAGCTGTACGACGTCTCCAAGCCCTTTCTGGAAAAGAAGCTGGAGCGCCAGCGCCTGAAGCTGCTCTATTCGATCCCGTGGCCGCCGCAGGGCCTGTATGTGAAGGACGAGATCCAGTCGGTCGAGGGGCTGAAGGGCCAGAAGTTCCGCGCCTACAACCCGGCCACCACCCGCATCGCCGAACTGTCCGGCGCCATTCCGGTGAAGATCGAGGCGGCGGAGGTCGCGCAGGCCTTCGGCACCGGCATCGTCACCGCGATGATCACCTCGGCCGCCACCGGCGTCGACACCAAGGCCTGGGACTTCGTGAAGGTCTATTACGACGTCCAGGCCTGGCTGCCGCGCAACATGGTGTTCGTCAATTCCGAAGTCTGGAAGGGTCTGGACGCCAACACCCAGAAGGCGATCCAGGACGCCGCGGCGAAGGCCGAGGCCAAGGGCTGGGCCGAGTGGGAGAAGAAGACGGCCGAGCTGAACAAGACCATGTCGGACAACGGCATGAAGGTGCTGCCGCCGTCCGACAAGCTGAAGGAAGGCCTGTCCGCCATCGGCAAGACGATGACCGAGGAATGGATCAAGTCGGCCGGCGCAGACGGCGAGGCCATCATCGCCGCCTATCGCAAGTAAGGCTCCGAGTTGAGAGACGAGAACCCGGCCGGCAGCCATCAGCAAGGGCGGCCGGCCGGGCCTCTCCATTCCTGACGCCCCTTCGTCACGACCGACCGCAGGAGGTGGTTGCGCCATGCGCACCGCACTGTCCATCCTTTACCGAACCGCCGAGATTCTGGGCGCGGTTTCGCTCGCCGCCATTGCCGTCCTGATCGTGACCCAGGTGGCGAGCCGCCTGTTCGACCGCATGGTGCCGGGCGCCGACGAGCTGGCGGGCTACTGCATGGCCGCGTCCTTCTTCCTCATGCTGGGGCCGGCGCTGCGCCGCGGCGCCCATATCCGCGTCGGCGTGCTGGTGGAGCGGCTGAACGGTCCCGCCCGCCGCGTCATGGAGCTGCTGTGCCTGGGCTTCGCCACCGCGCTCAGCGCCTATTTCGCCTGGTACTGGGTGCGCATGACCTATGATTCCTACGATTTCGGCGACCTCAGCCAGGGCGTGCTGCCGATCCCGCTGTGGATCCCGCAGGCGCTGATGGCGGCGGGGCTGGTGGTGCTGGTCATCGCCTTGATCGACGATCTGCTGGCCGTGCTGCAGGGGCGTGACGCCTCCTACCAGCATGCCGGCATGCAGAGCGAGGGCTGAGCGATGGACGAGACGACCGCATCCATCGTCGTCGTGGTGACGATGTTCCTGATGCTGGGGGCCGGCGTCTGGGTGGCGCTGGCGCTGGCCGGCGTCGGCTTCGTCGCCATGGCGCTGTTCACCGCAAGGCCGGTCGGCATGGTGATGGCGACCAACGTCTGGGGCGCCAGCACCTCCTGGACGCTGACCGCCCTGCCCCTGTTCATCTGGATGGGCGAGATCCTGTTCCGCACCCGAATCTCGTCCGACATGTTCAAGGGTCTGGCGCCCTGGACCGGCTGGCTGCCCGGCCGGCTGATGCATGTGAACATCATCGGCTGCTCGATCTTCGCCGCGGTGTCCGGCTCGTCCGCCGCCACCGCCGCCACCATCGGCCGCATGACCATTCCGGAGCTGAACCGGCGCGGCTACGATCCGATGATGACCTTGGGGTCGCTGGCGGGGGCCGGCACGCTGGGGCTGTTGATCCCGCCGTCGATCATCATGATCGTCTATGGCGTGGCCGCCGACGTGTCGATCGCCCGGCTGTTCATCGCCGGCGTCATTCCCGGCATCGTGCTGACCGGGCTGTTCATGCTGTATGTCGGCGGCTGGTCGCTGCTGAACCCCGGCCGGGTGCCGCCGCCGGAGGCCTCGCAGAGCTTCGCCGAAAAGATCCGCGACACCGGCGCGCTGATCCCGGTTATGCTGCTGATCGCGGCGGTGCTGGGCTCCATCTATGTCGGCATCGCCACCCCGACGGAGGCGGCGGGCATCGGCGTCCTGGGCTCTCTGGTGCTGGCGCTGGTGACCGGCACGCTGAACTGGACGACCTTCCGCGACAGCCTGTTCGGCGCCGCCCACACCTCCTGCATGATCGGCTTCATCCTGGCCGGCGCGGCCTTCCTGACGGTGGCGATGGGCTATACCGGCATCCCGCGCCTGCTGGCTGAGTGGATCACCACCATGCAGCTGTCCCCGGCGGCGCTGCTGGTGGCGCTGACCGCCTTCTTCGTCGTGATGGGCTGCTTCCTCGACGGCATCTCGATGGTGGTGCTGACCACCTCGGTGATCCTGCCGATGGTCCAGCAGGCGGGGATCGACCTTCTGTGGTTCGGCATCTACATCATCATCGTGGTGGAGATGGCGCAGATCACCCCGCCGGTGGGCTTCAACCTGTTCGTGCTGCAGGCGATGACCGGCAAGGACATTTTCACCATCGGCAAGGCCAGCCTGCCCTTCTTCCTGCTGATGGTGGTGATGGTGGTCCTGCTGTGGGTGTTCCCCGGGCTGGTGTCCTGGCTGCCGTCGATGATGATCGGGTAACGAGGAAAACGTGCAAGTCCGCTTCACCAGCGCCGGCGACACCGCCTTCAACGTCGAGTTCGGCGAGACCATCGACCGGGCGACCAACGCCCGCGTCATGGCCCTGCACGCCCGGCTGAAGGCCGCGCCGCCGCTGGGACTGGTGGAAACGGTGCCAACCTTCCGCTCGCTGCTGGTGGTCTATGATCCCGTCACGACCAGCCGCCGCGAGATGCAGGCGGCGGTCGAGGCGGCGCTGGCCGGCAGCGACGCCGCCCCGGCGGAGGGACGGCTGTGGCGGCTGCCGGTCTGCTACGACCCCGACCTCGGCCCCGATCTGGCGGAACTGTGCGACACGCTGGGCCTGACGGCGGAGCGGGTGGCGGCGCTGCACGGATCGGTCGAGTATTTCGTCTACATGCTGGGCTTCATGCCGGGCTTCGGCTACATGGGCGATCTGCCGGCCGAGCTGGAACGGCCGCGCCGGACCGAGCCGCGGGTGCGGGTGCCGGCCGGCTCCGTCGCCATCGCCGGCCGGCTGACCACCGTCTACCCCTGGGAGAGCCCCGGCGGCTGGCACCTGATCGGCCGCTGCCCGGTGCCGCTCTATGACGGCGACCGGCCCGACCCGGTGCTGCTGGCGGCCGGCGACCGGGTGCGCTTCGACGCGGTGGACCGCGCGGCGTTCGACGCCATCGCCGAAGCGGCAAGCGCCGGCCGCTTCGACCCCGCCGGCCTGAGGGCCGCATGATGGCCGCCTGTCTCACGGTGGTCCGGCAGGGCGTGTTCGCGACGATCCAGGATCTGGGCCGCTTCGGCTATCAGGAGCTGGGCATGCCGGTGGCCGGGGCGCTCGACCCGGTGGCGCTGCGGCTGGCCAATGCGCTGGTCGGGAATCCTCAGGGAACCGCCGGGCTGGAGATTGCCCTGCTCGGCCCTGCCCTGCGGGTGGACGCCCCCTCCGTCCGCATCGCCGCCGTCGGACCGCTGGCCCTGACACTGGAGCGCGAGGGAGATGCCCCGCAGCCGCTCGCCCCGCACCGCAGCCACACCCTGCGGCTGGGCGACGTTCTGCGGCTGGGCGCGGTGGATGGCGCCTCCGTCGCCTATGTGGCGGTGGCCGGCGGTTTCGCGCTGGCGCCGGTGATTGGCAGCCTGTCCACCTATGTGCGCGCCGGCATCGGTCCGCTCGGCGGGCGGCCGCTGGCCGAGGGCGACCGGTTGCCTCTGGTCTGCGACAGCGCCCCGGACGGTTCCGACGTCGAATTGCCGCAGCCGCCCGACTATGGCGCCGGTCCGCTGCGGGTCGTTTTGGGGCCGCAGGAGGACCGCTTCACCGACGCCGCGGTGGAGACCTTCCTGTCGGCGACCTACCGCGTCGGCAAACAGGCCGACCGCATGGGCCTGCGGCTGGAGGGGCCGGCGCTGGCGCATCGCGGAAGCGCCGACATTCCGTCCGACGGGCTGGTCACCGGCTCCATCCAGGTGCCGGGCAACGGGCAGCCGATCCTGCTGCTGAACGACCACCAGACCGCCGGCGGCTATGCCAAGATCGCCACGGTGATCTCCGCCGACTTGGCCCGCGCCGGCCGCCTGCGCCCCGGCGACAGCCTGTCCTTCCAGGCCGTGACGGTGGAGGAGGCCGAAGCAATCCGCCGCCGCCAGGAACAGGCGATCGCCGGCTGGATCCGCGCCATCCGCCCGGTGCGCCCCACCGGCGGCATCGACCTGGAGGCACTCTATGCGCAGAACCTGATCTCCGGCACCGTCGACATCGTGAACGGCGGCAGCGACATTCCCATGCTGTGATGCCCCCTGCTGCGACGCCCCCTGCTGTGACGGGCACCCGCCGGGGACGGCTCAGACACCGACGATCTGCAAGCCGCCGCTGGACAGGGTGAAGGGCTGCGAGCTGGCGAGTTCCCTCACCACGCCGCTGTCCACATCCATGCGGAACAGGGCACCGGCCTGGGTGGAGTCCGTCGCGCTGAAATACAGCTGGTCGCCGACCGCATCCACGCCGGTGGGCTGGGTCCAGGTCGTACGGTGGGTCTTGTCGGTGACCATCCGCGTGCCGGCCTCGGTGCCGTCGGTTCTCCACAGGGCGTTGCCATGCACGCCGTCATCCGCGGTGAAGAACAGCCTGTGATCGGCGACGGTCAGGTTTCCGATGGCGGCGCTGGCGCTGCCGGGCGCGATGTCCTTGACCATGTGCGTTCCCTGCTCCGTCCCGTCCGAGATCCAGAGTTCGTAGCCGCTCTGCTCAGTGCGGGCGTTGAAGACGACCTGGTCGTCGACGGCAAGGAACTGATTGGGACCGGAAAGGCCAGATGATGGGAACGCCTTGACCAGGACCGTGCCATTCGGTGTGCCGTCGCTCTTCCACAGATCGTTGCCACTGTTGAAGAACAGCGTATCTCCCGCGGCGACCAGAGACACCGTGCGCCCGATCCTCACATTCTCACCAAGTCCTTCGCGCAGCTTGACCGTGCCCTTCTCCGTCCCGTCGGTGACCCACAGCTGGCTGTAGGAGCCGGTGCCGTCCCACGCCGTCAGGAACAGCCGGTCGTCGACCGCCGTGAAATGGTTGGGAAAGATCGGCAACGGCACCGGGATCGGCGGATCGACCGCTCCGGGATAGAAGTCCTTCACCAGCACCGTTCCGGCCGCCGTTCCATCCGAGCGCCACAGCGCGATGCCGTGATCGCTGTCGGTGGCGGAGAAGAACAGCTCGTCACCCACCGCCGTCAGATTGCCCGGAGAGGAACCGGCCGACTTGTCACCGATGTCCTTGACCATGTGCGTCCCGGCAGCGGTGCCGTCGCTGACCCACAGCTCGGTCCCGTGCCGGCCATCGTCGGCCCGGAAGAAAAGCTTGCCGTCCGCAACGGTCAGCGCCGTCGGCGACGAGCCCGTCGCCCCCGGATTGATGTCGGCCACCATGCGGGTCCCGCCCGGCGTTCCGTCGGTCGTCCACACTTCGCGGCCATGCACCCCGTCATTCGCGCTGAAATACACACGCTTGCCCAGGCGGACCAAGTCCCGCGGGTCCGACGAGGCCGCACCCGGAGCGATGTCCCGCAGAAGGAAAGTCCGGTGGCCGTCGGTTCCCCACAGCTCATCGCCATGACCGGTGTCCACGGCCGCGAAGACGGCATCGGCCCTGACATGGCTGGTCTTGAGCAGCAGATTGTCGGCGCTCAGGTCGTTCCGTGTCAGCCCCATCAGCTTGACCCCGTCGCGCGGCCCGAAATCGAGGACCAGCCCGTCGCGATCCTGATGGGAATGGGCCAGCACATCCTCCAGGCTGCCGATGCCGCCCCAGCCCTGCAGGTCCAGCAGGTCGCCGCCCGCACCACCCTGGAAATCGCCGATGCAGTCCCAACCGTCACCGGGCTTGAGGACGAAACGGTCACTGCCGCCATCGCCTTCCATATAATCGTTGCCGCGATTGCCGGTGATCGTGTCGTCCCCGCTGCCGCCGAACAGAAGATCGCGATGCGGGCTGCCCGTGATCCGCCGACCGGACACGCCGTGTTTCTGCGCCTGATCCCACGCCATGACCGCACCCTCCCAATGGTGCCGACGCGGATGGCATCGGCAGGGTGCCTATATTATACGGCTCTCATATGTGCATTCTGCATGTGCACGCAGCCAGTGATCCATCGCTCCGCGCCGCTACCCCGGTTCGGCCGGGGACATCCCCGTATCGTCCGAAAGAAAGTACGGCGGACTCTTCACTCCGCAGCCGGCACCGGCTCCTTCACGCCGCTTTCCCGATGGCGGCAGACCCGGTCCCGGCCGCCCTGCTTGGCGCGGTAGAGCGCCATGTCGGCCGCCTTGATCATGGCGTCGGCCCGGCCGATGTCGGGGGTCAGGGTCGACAGGCCGATGCTGACGGTCACATGCAGGATCGTGCCGTCCTGCGGAATGCTCATGTCGCGCACGGCGCAGCGCAGCCGTTCGGCGAGTTGGAACGCCCCATCGCCCGGCGCATTGGGCAGCAGGATGGCGAACTCCTCGCCGCCGAAACGGGCGACGAGGTCGCTCTGCCGCACGCTGCACTGGAGCAGACGGCTGAGCGCCACCAGCACGGCGTCGCCGGCATCGTGCCCGCGGCTGTCGTTGACCTCCTTGAAATGGTCGATATCGAGCATCAGGAGCGACACCGGCGTGTCGTGGCGCAGCGCGCCGGCCACGGCCCGGTCGATGAAAGCGAAGAAGGCCCGGCGGTTCGCCAGTCCGGTCAGCGGATCGCTCAACGCCGCGTTGCGCAGCATATGCTCGGTGTCGACGCGGCGGCGTTCGCGCGCCAGCATCGTGCCCAGCAGCAGGATGCCTGCCATCGTGAACAGGGCGACGGGAATCCCGCCTTCGATGAAGACCGGCAGCGCGACCTCCCACGGCAGCACGAAGATGCTGAGGGGGTGGAATGACGCAACCGGGCCGAGGATCAGCAGCGGTCTGGTGTTTCGCCACTCCGCATCCGGCACCAGCCGCCGGAGCAGCAGACCGACCAACGCCGCCAGCAGGATCCCGAGCACCCCCGGAAGCGTCCCGGCGCCGCCGATCGCGATGCGGACCGCCGACACGATCCCGGCGGCGAGCACGGCGGCCAGCGGTCCACCGAAGGGAGCGGCCAGCGCGACCGGCACCGCCTTCACGTCCAGAAAAACGCCGGGAGAGATGGGAACCGATTGCAGCATGGCGGCCACCCCGCCGAGGCCGAACAGCAGCCCCAGGCAAAGCTGCCGGACCCGGGGCCGTTCCTCCATCCGATACAGGATCGTCCCGTAAACGAGCGTCACCAGCGCCAGCAGCCCGACACCGCCCGCGAGTGCCGTTGCGATCGTCGTCGTGGCGCTGGGTTCCTCCACCTGCCGCTCCCCTTCAAACCGCCGGGTTGCCGACCTTCAGGCATCCATCTTCGTGTGAATATTCTAATATGCTTAGTGCGGACATCCTAGTGTGATGCGGAGGGTTTGTCGCAAATGCGGCGCATTGTCCGGGACATTGCCGGACAGGAACCGGTTTTCGGGCACCGCCTCCCCGCCGATAAGCCGAAGACGCCCGACGGAGTGATGCGTATTGCGCGAAAAGCAGTCCGATCGCGGCTTGTCAGCTCTCTCCATCGCCGACAGGACACAGCGACTCGCCTCTCCCGCCCGCGGAAGCCGCCGTCACCGGGCCGAACGCCGGCTTGGACGCAGGATCGAACGCTTCTGCCGGAATGGGCCGGCCGAGGAAAGCCCCCTGCGCGAAGCCGCAGCGGACCTCTTCGGCCAGGAGGTGCTGCTCTCCCGTCTCGACCCCTTCGGCGATCACCGTCAGGTCCATGCTGCGGGCCAGCGCCACGATGGCGCGCACGGTCTCCTGGTTGGCGGGATTGCGGATCATGTCCTGCAGGATGCCCTGGTCGATCTTCAGGAATTCCACCGGAAGCCGCCTCAGATGGCCGAGCGATGCATAGCCGGTGCCGAAGCCGCCGACGGAGAAGGTGACACCCAGCGTCCTGAGCGACTGCATGGTCCGCGTCATCTCCGCCGACGGCGCCAGCATGGCGGCCTCCGGCAGTTCCAGGATCAGCCGGTCCGGCGACGCGCCATGACGGGCGAGGCAGCCGGTGACCTGATCGCCGAAGCCGGAATGCTTGAGCTGCAGGGTGGACACCGGCACGGTCAGCCGCAGCGCGGCGGCGCCACGGTCGGGCCAGCCCGCCAGTTGCCGGCAGCCGGCATCAAGAAGCCATGCGCCGATCTGCAGGATCAGCCCGTTCGCCTCGGCCAGATGCAGGAAGTCGATGGGGGGCAGCAGACCGCGGTCGGGGTGGTTCCAGCGCACCTCCGCCTGCGCGCCGGCCAGCAGGCCGCTGCCGACCTCCACCACCGGCTGGAGGAACAGCGCCAGCTGGCCCTTGGCCACCGCGTCGTGCAGCAGGTTCTCCATCTGCAAATGGTCGAGCGCGTCGGCGTCCATCGCCGGATCATAGAAGGTCCAGTTGGCCGTCCCCTGCCGCTTGGCCTGATACATGGCGACATCGGCGTTCTTCACCAGCAGTTCGGGGTCGGTCCCCTGTTCCGGCGCGAAGGTGACGCCGATGCTGGCCGAGATGTGCAGGGTCTGGCCGGCGATGTGGAAGGGTTCGCCCAGACTTTCGAGCAGGCGGCGGGCCACCGTCTCCGCCTCTGCCCGGTCACCGACCTGCGACAGGATGACGGTGAACTCGTCGCCGCCGATGCGGGCGATGGTCTCCGACCCGCGGACGCAAGCGGCCATCCGGTGCGCCGCCTCGCGCAGAAGCACGTCGCCGGTCTGGTGGCCCAACGTGTCGTTGACCCATTTGAAGCGGTTCAGGTCGATGAACAGCAGCGCCATGCAGGTCCGGTCGCGCGCCGCCCGCCGCAGCGCCTGTCGCAGCCTGTCATAGAACAGCGGCCGGTTGGGCAGCCCGGTCAGCGCATCGTAATTGGCCTGATGGCGGATCGTCTCCTCCGCCCGGCGGCGCGCGGTGACGTCCTGGATGGCGGTGATCAGCCCCAGCACGAGGCCGCCGGCATCATGGAAGGGCTCCCCGACCTCCTGAAGGTCCAGATGGTCGCCGTTGGGCCGGGTGACGCGGTATTCGATGTCGAACCGCGCGTTCTCGGCCCAGGCCCTGCGGTAGGCATCCTGCACGTCCGGCCGCTGTTCCGGCACCACCCGGTCGAGATGCTGCCCGACGGTGAGCCGTTCGGCCCCGCCGACCGAGCCGGTCGGGTTCAGGCCATTCGGGTCCACGCCGACCAGTTCGCGGAAATTGGCCGAGACCTCCACCAGGTCGTCGGGCAGATGGACGGTGTAGGCCAGCTTTGCGACCCCCTGCGCCTGGGCCAGTCGGGCCTCGCTGAGGCGCAGCGGTTCCTGCCGCTTCAACCGTTGCAGCACGCGCTTGAACAGGAACAGCAGGGCCAGCAGCGCCAGCGCGAAGCCGCCGGCATAGGGCGCCGTCTCGCGGACAAGGGTGTGGCCGGGCTGCTCCGGCGTCCAGGTCAGCACGCCGAACCGCTGCCCGGCGATGCTCTCCAGCGGCAGGCTGACGACCTCCATCAGTGCAGGTCCGTCGGCCGCAGCCACGTGCAGATCGGCGATCCGGCGCGAGCTTGCGAGTTTCGCCAGCTCCGAGTCGAGCCTGGTCATGAAGACCTGAACCGGCCGGTCGGGATTCGGCGGCAGCGGGGCGTGTCCAGTTTCGTATTCGATCACCCGCGCGCCGAAGACGAAGGGAATCTGCCCGATATGGACGATGCCGCTGACCGGCTTTCCGGTGGCGCGCGCCGCCGCCAGAACCGGCCGCAGATCGGCAGCCTCGCTGGTCGCCGCGTCCAGATCGTCGCGCAGGGCGCCGTCCTTCGACGCATAGATCAGCCCGTCACGGCCATTCCAGGCATAGGAGCGGTCGAGCCCCCACAGCCGCTCCGCATAGGGGCCGACGTTGGCGTTGGCCCAGACGGGGTCGTAGCCGACCACCAGATGGTCGACGGCATCGTTCCACAGGCTGTATTCCTCGGCCTTCTTTCCCATCGCGGCGCCGAGGTCCGCGACCGCGTCGGCGATCTCGTCCTTCGTCCGCTCCGCCGTGGCCATGTCGATCCGACGGGCCGTCTCCAGTGCCATGAACAGCACGAACGAAATGGTCATCACAACCATGGCGACAAAAAGCAGTCCGGCCATGTTAAGGCGACGGGCATCGCCCGTGGCATGATCGAAGTTTCCTGGAGTGCGGGCGGAGATCATCGCAGCGGTTACCAAATTCCCGACATTGCAATTATTCTACCCCGGCCTCCGTTAATTTTCCGCTTATGAGAACAGTTCGCAACGCAAGCACACCAATCTTTTGTTTACGCCGAGCTGCCCATGGCCGGCATCGCGCCAGTCTTTCGGCGATTTGCGCCGATACAGACAAACCGCAATTGAAAAAGCGACCCGGCGACTGGACCGGGCGGGCGGTTTCGCCTTCGCCCACTTCGCCATCGTCCATTTCAAGGAGCCTATGCGCCGGGCCGCGGTTCTGGCGCTCCACACCGGCCGGAGGTCATCGGACCTCATCAGGATGCGGTCGGATGATTATGACGGCCCCGAGATCCAGGTTACCCAGAAAAAGACCGATAGCCGGCTGTGGGTACCGTGTCACGCGGACCTAAAGGTCGAGTTGACGGAGTGGAAGAGAAACGCTACCTCCGTAACAATACTGGTCAACCCCGCTTCCGGACAGCCCTGGAACAGAATGGGATTTTCCAACGCCCTATGTTTGGCAATCAAAGCTCATCCGGAGGTGAAGGGTTCCGTTTTCCATGGCTTGCGGAAAGCTTCTGCCTCGCTGCCGGCGCAGACCGGCTGTTCGGCTCTGGAGAACGCGGCCATCACCGGGCACATGTCACTGAAAAATCCCGAAATCCACACACGTCGGGCGGACCGGCGACAAAGGGCGAACGCTGCCATCGCGAAGCTGGAAAGCCTCCGGCGGTACACACAGAAAAATTGGGCAGGTAACCCGTTGGAAACATTTGTTTATTGCAGATTGAAACAAAAGTTGACTTGGGCTTCCCCGGCGTGCTGTGGCACACCACTCTCGGAATTGCCGATGGTGCGGCGCCCACTCCGGAAGAAGCGTCGTCCTTTCCGGCAGTGATGTCTTAACCTTTCCCGGCTCAAGTACGACGCCATTTGCGACCGGTTTCCCCCTCCACACAAGGCTCGACCAGGAACACCACCATGGCCCATCGTCCGCTCGCCTGCGTGATCCTCGCCGCCGGCAAGGGCACGCGCATGAAATCCGATCTGCCCAAGGTGCTGCACCGGGTTGCCGGCCGGCCGATGGTCGGGCATGTGCTGGCCGCGGTGAAGACACTGGATCCCGACCATGTGGTGGTCGTGGTCGGCCCCGGCATGGACAGCGTGGCCGCCGCCGTCGCCCCCTACCCCACCGCGGTCCAGCATGAGCAGCGCGGCACCGCCGACGCCGTGCGCGCCGCCTTCGGCCTGCTGGAGGGCTTCACCGGCGACGTCATCGTCCTGTACGGCGACACGCCGCTGGTCACGCCGGACACGCTGCGCGCACTGGTCCAGGCGCGCCGGCAGGCGAGCGATCCGGCAGTGGTGGTGCTGGGCATGCGCCCCGACGATCCCGGCGCCTATGGCCGGCTGATCCTGAACGCCCGCGGCGGGCTGGAGAAGATCGTCGAATATCTCGACGCCAGCGAGGAGGAGCGCGCGGTCACCCTGTGCAACGCCGGCCTGATGGCGTTCGACGGCGCCCGCATGTTCGACCTGATCGGCAGCGTCGGCAACGACAATGCCAAGTCGGAATATTACCTGACCGACGTGGTCCAGATCGCGCGATGCGCCGGCATGGCCTGCGCCGTGGTGGAGGCCGCCCCGGCCGAGGTGGTCGGCGTCAATTCCCGCGCCGAACTGGCGGAGGTGGAGAAGTTGCTGCAGCGCCGCCTGCGCAAGGCCGCGATGGACAACGGCGCCACCCTGATCGATCCCGACAGCACCTTCCTCAGCGTCGACACCAGGCTTGGCCGCGACGTGGTGGTCGGGCCCGGCTGCTTCTTCGGCGCCGGCGTGACGGTCGGCGACCGGGTGGAGATCAAGCCCTACTGCCATCTGGAAGGCGTCCGCATCGACAGCGGCGCCGTCATCGGCCCCTACGCCCGCCTGCGTCCGGGTGCGGAGATCGGTCCGGACGTCCACATCGGCAACTTCGTCGAGGTGAAGAACGCGGTGATCGAAGCCGGGGCCAAGGCCAACCACCTGACCTACATCGGCGATGCCCGCGTCGGCGCCAAGGCCAACATCGGCGCCGGCACCATCACCTGCAATTACGACGGTTTCACCAAGAGCCGGACGGATATCGGCGCCGGGGCCTTCATCGGCTCCAACAGTGCGCTGGTCGCCCCGGTCGTCATCGGCGACGGCGCCATCGTCGGCGCCGGCAGCGTGGTGACGATGGCGGTGGAAGCGGATGCGCTGGTGGTCGCCCGCGGCAGCCAGAAGCTGTACGCCGGCTGGGCACAGCGCTTCCGCGAACGGAAGCAAAACGAGAAAGCGAAAAAGGCGTAAGGTCGGTTCGGGTCTTCTCTCCGGTCGGCATCTATTCAGGAGCATCAGGTCCATGTGCGGCATCATCGGCATCAACGGCATTCACGACGCGTCCCCCCGGCTGGTGGAAGGCCTGCGCCGGCTGGAATACCGCGGCTATGACAGCGCGGGCGTCGCCACCCTGGTGAACGGCCACATCGAGCGCCGCCGCGCCGAGGGCAAGCTGAGCAACCTGGACATGAAGCTGCGCGACCAGCCGCTGTCCGGCACGGTCGGCATCGGCCATACCCGCTGGGCCACCCATGGCGGGCCGACGGAGAACAACGCCCACCCGCACGCCACCAAGCGCGTCGCCGTCGTCCACAACGGCATCATCGAGAACTACCAGGAACTGAAGGACGAGCTGACCGGCCACGGCTACGTCTTCGAAAGCGCGACCGATACCGAGGTGATCGTCCATCTCGTCACCTATTACCTGGACCAGCACGGCATGACGCCGGTCCAGGCGTCGGCCGCCGCCTTCAAGCGTTTCACCGGCGCCTTCGCCCTGGTGCTGATCTTCGCCGGCGAGCACGAGCTGATGATCGGCGCCCGCCACGGCACGCCGCTGGCCGTCGGCTATGGCGAGGGCGAGATGTATCTGGCCTCCGACGCCTTCGCCCTGGCGCCGCTGACCAACCGCATCTGCTATCTAGAGGACGGCGACTGGGTCGAGGTCAGCCGCACCGCCGCCATCGTCCACGACGCCACCGATGCGGTGGTGGAACGGCCGGTGAGGACCACCGCGGTGTCCGGCGCGCTGATCGGCAAGGACGGCTACCGCCACTATATGCTCAAGGAAATCTACGAGCAGCCGCAGGTCATCGGCGACACGCTGAATGCCTACATCAACCCGGAAACCGGCACCTTCTCCCTGCCGGACTTTCCCTTCGATCTGGCCGGCGCCAGCAAGCTGACCATCGTCGCCTGCGGCACCGCCTATTACGCCGGTTTCGTCGCCAAATACTGGTTCGAGACGCTGGCCCGCATCCCGGTCGAGGTCGACATCGCCTCGGAGTTCCGTTACCGCGAGGCTCCGCTGCCGCCGGGCGGGATCGCGCTGTTCATCTCGCAGTCGGGCGAGACGCTGGATACGCTGGAAGCGCTGCGCTACTGCAAGCGCCAGGGCCAGAAGATCCTGTCGATCGTCAACGCCCCGGAAAGCACCATCGCCCGCGAATCCGACGCCGTGCTCTACACCATGGCGGGTCCGGAGATCGGCGTCGCCTCGACCAAGGCCTTCACCACCCAGCTGACCACGCTGGCCTGCCTTGCCGTCACCGTCGGCCGCGCCCGCGGCGCCATCGACCAGGAACGGATGCAGCAGATCGCCCACGCCCTGCGCGAGGTCCCGGCCCGCGCCGCCGACGTGCTGGCCCATGACGAGCGGCTGAAGGAGCTGGCGCAGGAGGTGTCGGAAGCCCGCGACGTGCTCTATCTCGGCCGCGGCGCCATGTATCCGCTGGCCCTGGAAGGCGCGCTGAAGCTGAAGGAAATCAGCTACATCCACGCCGAAGGCTACGCCGCCGGCGAGCTGAAGCACGGCCCCATCGCGCTGATCGACGACAATGTGCCGGTGATCGTGCTGGTGCCGTCCGACGCCCTGTTCGAGAAGGTTGTGTCGAACGTGCAGGAGGTCTGCGCCCGCTCCGGCAAGGTCCTCCTGCTGGCCGACCGGAAGGGCATCGACAAGCTGAAGGACAAGGTCCGCTGGTCGGTTGAGCTTCCTGCCTGCGACCCGCTGGTGGCGCCGCTGCTGTACGCCATTCCGGTGCAGTTGCTGGCCTATCACACGGCGGTGCTGAAGGGCACGGACGTGGACCAGCCGCGGAATTTGGCGAAGAGCGTGACTGTGGAGTAAGAGACCGCTTGAAAAGGATTGGTGTTCACGGGGAATAAAGTCTCACACTGAAGAATAAACCATCATACCCGAGAACAAAGTTTCATCCTGAATGACCTGGCACCTTCTGGGGATTCGGCACGCTATCGAAAGAGGTAGCCGCACCCCGGAGGTGCCATGGCTCGCCGCCGTTACGCGTTCGACGAGGACAGGAAGGCGGCGTGACTCAACACAAGCAGCCACCGGAAAACCCGGTGCGGTTCACTGTGTCCCTCGTTCCATGCCGGTTCACAGGCCGGGCGGCCTCGGCGGCTCGGTTGCGCTGCGCAGATCGCGTTTCAGGATCTTGCCGATGATCGACGTGGGCAGGGCCGATCGGAACTCGATCGTCGACGGCCGTTCGAAACGGGACAGGCGGGGAACGAGGAAGCTGTGCAGGTCCTCCGCCGACAGCCCGGCGCCGGCCTTCACGACGACGAACGCCTTGACCGTCTGGCCGCGCACCGGATCGGGTTCGCCGATCACGGCGACATCGCTCACCGCCGGGTGTTCGCGGATCGCGGCTTCGACCACGCGCGGATACACATGCTGCCCGCCGGCAATGATCAGGTCCTTCAGCCGATCTACGATGTGGAGATAGCCGTCCTCGTCGAGAAAGCCGATGTCGCCCGTGTGGAGGTGTCCGCCGGCCATCGCCTTCGCGGTCGCTTCGTCGTCGCTCCAATAGCCGGCCATGAGCTGCGGACCGCTGACACACACTTCCCCAACCCTGCCGACCGGTTGGGGCGTCGTGCCGTCTTCAACGGACACGATCTCGACGATGGTCCCCGGCAGGGGCAGCCCGGCCGAACCGGGCTTGGTGGCGCCTTCGTAGGGGGTACAGGTGACGACGGGGGATGCCTCCGTCAGGCCGTACCCCTCGACCAGCCTGCTGCCGGTCATCGCATGGAAGCGCTCCTGCAGCAGCGGCGGCAGGCTGTCGCCGCCGGAGATGCACAGCCGCAGCGACGACAGATCATGGAGAGCTGCGGTGGGGCAGTCGATCAGCGCCTGGAAAAGCCGGGGAACGCCGGTCATCATGGTCGGGCGCTTGTTCTGGATGGTGGCAAGAATCTCCCGCACGTCGATCCGCGGCAGCAACACCAGTTCGGCGCCGAGCGCGATGCCGAAGTTCATCACCGCGGTCATGCCGAAGACATGGAACAGCGGCAACACGGCAAGGAGGCGCTCCTGTTCCGCAGCGCTTCCGGTGAGCCAGTCCCGGCACTGGCAGGCATTCACGAAGAGGCCGGCATGGGTGAGGACGGTCCCCTTGGGCAGTCCGGTGGTGCCGCCGGTATATTGGATGACGGCCGGCGCATGCTGCGGATCGAGGCCGACCGGAACACAGCGGCCGTCATTGTCGAGCAGGCTGGAAAAGGAGAGATGGCGTCCGTCTTCCGGAAAGTCGGCGACGTCCCTGCGGTGCAACAGGGGATACAGCCAGTTCTTCGGGAAGGGCAGGCTTTCCGCCAGGGAGGCGACGATGATCCGGCGCAGCCGGCCCGGCCATCCCACCGCCGACAGGGTGGCCTGGAACCTTGGCAGGTCGAGGGTGATCAGGATTTCGGCGGCGGAGTCGGCGATCTGCCGCTGAAGCTCCAACTCGGCATTCAGCGGGTTGGCGTTCACCACCGTGCCGCCAGCCTTGAGGATGGCATAGAAGGCGATGATGAAATAGGGACAGTTGGGCAGCAGAAGCATGACCCGGGTCCCCTCGCCGACACCCAGCTCCTGCAGTCCCTTGGCGGTCCTTTCGACCAGATCGAGGGTTTCACCGAAGGAATGGCGCCGCCCGAGGAAATCCATGCACGGCCGGTCCCGGTGGGTCGCCGCCGCCGCCTCGAGCAGTGCAGGCAGGGGCCGCGGCGGCGGCGGGCGACGCCAGTCCAATCCGGGAGGATAGCTGCGCTCCCAGGGGTAGGTGATCCCCTGCGCGCCTGCCGTGGCGTCGGCGATGGACCTGATCATGGCGTCGGTTCCGATCACGGGTGTGCCGGACACAGTCTATCGGACCTGCCGGGACCACCTCTTGATGCAGGTTAAAGCCGTTGCCTTGTCGCCATTCCCCGAAGGATGGATGATGCCTACCGGTGCGAAGTCTCACTGCGTGCCGAGAATGCACCGCGGGGTTTCGGCAAAAGCCTTCGACTCATCCGGCACAGTCTCCGCGCTCTGTTTGCTTTGTCCTTCAGGGTCTTGTTCCGTGCCCTCCGCTTCCGGCAGCGGCTTCGGCAGTTCGTCCGCGGTCAGGGTTTCACGCTCCAGCAGGCTTCTTGCCCCTTGCTCCAGCATGGCGTGGTTCCTGCGCAAGATGTCCGATGCCCGCGACGCGGCGGCCTCGACCAGGGTGCGGACCGCCGCATCGATGCGGCTGGCCGACGCTTCGCCGTAATGCCGGGGTTGCCAGAAGGCGCCCTGGGGTTGACCGAGAAGATGGCCCGACTCGGTGTCGTAGCAGACCGCCCCCAGCGTTTCGTCCATGCCGTACCGCATCACCATGCCCCTGGCGATGTCAGTGACCTTCGCCAGATCGTCGGCTCCGCCCGTCGATACCTCGCCGAACACGATCTGCTCCGCCGCCCGGCCGGCCATCAGGACGGTCATCTTGTCTTCCAGCTCGTGGCGGCCCATCAGGAAGCGATCCTCCGTCGGGCGCTGGATGGTGTAGCCGAGCGCCCCGATGCCGCGCGGGATGATCGATACCTTCTGGACCGGATCGGTGCCGGGAATCGCCATGGCGACCAGGGCGTGCCCCATCTCGTGGTGGGCGACGATGGATCGTTCGTGCAGGCTGAGAATGCGGGATTTCTTCTCCAATCCGGCGACGATCCGTTCGATGGCGGCCTCGAAATCCTCGGTCGACACGGCGTCGGCGTCCCGCCTCGTGGCGATCATCGCCGCCTCGTTGACCAAATTGGCGAGATCGGCGCCGGTGAAGCCCGGGGTCAGAGCCGCCAGATGGGTGAGGTCCACATCCGGGCCGAGAGGGACCCGTCTGGTGTGGATCGCAAGGATTTGCGCGCGTCCGGATTTTTCCGGCCGGTCCACCAGGATCTGCCGGTCGAACCGCCCCGCGCGGAGCAGGGCCGGATCGAGGATTTCCGGGCGGTTGGTTGCCGCCAGCAAAACCAGCCCGGCACTGGGGTCGAAGCCGTCCAGTTCGGCCAGAAGCTGGTTGAGCGTCTGTTCCTTCTCGTCGTGCCCGCCCAGCATCGGCAATGATCCGCGCGCACGGCCGAGCGCGTCGAGTTCATCGATGAAGATGATGGCCGGCGTTCGCGCCCGTGCGAGCGTGAACAGGTCCCGCACCCTCGCGGCCCCGACACCCACGAACATCTCGACGAATTCCGATCCGTTGGTCGAAATGAAGGGAACCTTGGCTTCGCCGGCGACGGCCCTGGCCAGCAACGTCTTGCCGGTTCCAGGCGGACCCACCAGCAGAATCCCCTTGGGCACATGGGCGCCCAGGCGCGAAAACTCCTTCGGATTCTGCAGGAACTCCACGACCTCCCGCAGTTCGTCCTTCGCCTCGTCGACACCGGCGACATCATCGAACTTGATGGAGATATCGGTCTCGGCGAACAGCTTCGCCTTGCTGCGGCCGATCGACAGCAGGCCTCCGCCCGCCCGCATGCCGGACATCCCGGCCAGACTCCACACGGCGAACAGAATCAGGAGCCAGCCGAACCAACTGACGATGCCCGATGCCCAATTTGACTCGCTGATGCCGCTGAAGGGGATGTGACGGGCCGTGAGATCGCGGGCGATGTCGGGCGCGACACGGAGGGTCTCGAATGTCCGCGACCCGTTGGGCAGAGGTTCGCTCAGCGTACCGGTCAGGGTGGTTTCTCCGACCATGACCTGCTCGATCTTGCCGCGATCCAGCAGTTCCTGGAACTGGCTGTAGGGTATCGTTTGCGCCTGATGAACGCCGGGGAGCGCCCACAGCAGGAACAGCCCGACCCCGATCGACAGGGCAAGGGCAAGCCACAACAGCAGGTCGGCGCCGCGGTCGCTGTCGTTCTTGTCGTCCATGACACCTCCCGCTGCGGTCCGAACCGCCCGCATCCCCTGAAGGCTGCAGGGGCGTCCGCGTCCTGTCCTTTACTCAGGTTAAGGCCGGCACCGTGAAGCCGTGGATCAATGGCGGCATTCTCCCGATGCGGTTGCACGGATACCGTTCAGGGAGTCCGCCAAAGGAGTCCGGACCGCCATGGCCAAACCTGCTCCTCCCCAGCCAGCCCCATCCGCCGAACCCCCGTCCGTCGAACCGGTGCCCGAGCTGAACGTCGGATTGCAGAAGCTGTGCTTTCTGATCGTCAAGGCCCGTGAATTCGACGCCAAGGTGGAGCCGTCCGATCTGGATGAGGGCTCCAACCCGAGCGACGACGGCATGCGGGCGGTGCTGGAGGATTACGCCGGCGATCCGACCCTGGCAGAACTGAAGGACGCCATCGACGGCCTCGACGACGACGAGGTGGTCGATGTGATCGCACTGGTCTGGCTGGGGCGCGGCGATTTCTCAGCGGAGGAATGGGCCGAGGCGCAGGCGCTGGCCCGGGAACGCCATACGGCCCGTTCCGCGGATTACCTCATCGGCATCCCCAACCTGGGAGACTGCCTGGAGGAGGGTGCCGCCCAGCTCGGCTATTCCTGCGAGGAATTCGAAATCAACCGGCTTTAGGACGGATTGGCGGCGGAATGGTTGAGACGCGGCTTCGGCATCCGTCGCGGTCCGGCGGGGCCAAGCCGCAAGCCCCAATCAGAAATGGTTGCGCACGGCCGCGCGGATGCGGCGGATGTCGTCGTCGACCTGCGCCGGCGTGGTGTGCGGCCCCAGATCGTCGAAATGCAGATGCTCGACCACCCTGATGCCGCACAGGCCCATGATCGCAACGTCCTGTGTCACCGTGAAGGCCTGCCTCTCACCGGTCGCCTCCAGAAAGGCCATCGGGGCGCCGGAACTCGTGACGATCAGCCCCTTGCGCCCATGCAGTTTGCCCTCGACCTCCTCGCCCCGCATTTCCCAGGCAAATCCGTAACTGAAGACACGGTCCACATAGCCTTTCAGCATCGCCGGCATGCCGGCCCACCAGATCGGAAACACGAAGGAAACGGCCTGGGACGCCGTGATGAGGTCCTGCTCGCGCTGGATGTCTCCGGGTACCGGACCCGTGCCGGCCAGTTCCTCCTCCGAGAGGACCGGGTTGAAGCCCATGGCGTAGAGGTCGCGGACGGTGACCGCGTGCCCGCATTGCTCCAACTCGTCCACATAGGCGCCCACCGCCTGCCGGATGAAGCTGCCGGAGCGCGGATGCGCGAAAACGACGACGTGCTTCATGACACTCCTCCCGTTCCGGGCTCGCGCGGCGCGCGGCCGAGTTTCCGTTCCAGTTCCACGACCGCGCGCAGCGTCCTGAGCACGCTGTCCGGCGTCAGGCTGATGGAGTCGATGCCGAGGCGCACCAGGAACTCGGCGATCTCCGGATAGTCGGAGGGCGCCTGTCCACAGATGCCGCAAGGCCGGCCATTGCGCCGCGCGCCCTCCACGGCTTGGCGCAGGAAGGCCAGCACGCCGGGATCGCGTTCGTCGAAATCGAAGGCGACCAGCGGGCTGTCGCGGTCCACCCCGAGCGTGAGTTGCGTCAGGTCGTTCGACCCGATGGAGAAACCGTCGAACCGTTGGGCGAACTCATCCACCAGCAGCACGTTGTTGGGGATTTCACACATCACGTAAACCTGGAGACCGTCACGCCCGCGCTCCAGCCCGTGGCGCGCCATGGCGGCGATCACCCGGTCGGCTTCCTCCAGACGGCGGCAGAAGGGCACCATCACCTTCACGTTGGTCAGCCCCATCTCGCCACGCACGCGGGCAAGCGCCCGGCATTCCAGCGCAAAGCCCTCCTCGTAGGCGGGGTGGGCGTAGCGCGCAGCCCCCCGGAAACCCAGCATCGGGTTCTCCTCGACCGGCTCGAACCATCTCCCGCCGAGCAGGGAAGCGTATTCGTTCGTCTTGAAATCGGACAGCCGGACGATCACCGGGCGCGGGAAGAAGGCCGCCGCGATGGTGCCGATCCCCTCCGACAGGCGCTCCACGAAATAGGCGCTGCCGTCCGGGTGGTTGCGGGTCAGGTGGGCGATGCGGGCCCGCACGTCGGCGTCCTCGACACGCTCCGGGTGGACGAGCGCCATCGGATGGACCTTGATGGCCTCGTTGACGATGAACTCCATGCGCGCCAGCCCGACACCGTCCACCGGCAGCCGGCCGGTCTGGAAGGCCTGATCGGGATTGCCGAGGTTCACCATGATGTGCGTCTGCGGCCGCGACAGCCGGCCAAGATCCAGGCGCTCCACCCGGAACGGCACGGCGCCGTCATAGACCTTGCCGGTTTCACCTTCGGCGCAGGAGACGGTCACCGTCTGCCCATCGCGCAGGGCCTCCGTCGCGCGATCGGCTCCGACCACGGCTGGAATGCCCAGTTCGCGGGCGACGATGGCGGCATGGCAGGTGCGGCCACCCCGGTTGGTGACGATGGCGGCGGCCGTCTTCATCACCGGCTCCCAATCCGGCGTCGTGGTGTCGGCCACCAGAACCTCGCCCGGACGGAAGGCTGACAGATGGTGGGCGTCGGTCACCACGCGCACCGTCCCGGTGGCCATGCGTCCGCCCACCGCGCGTCCCGACGCGAGCACGGTGCCCTTCGCTTCCGAAACGAAGCTCTCCAGTTCCAGCGCCGTCTGCTGGGAGGCGACCGTCTCCGGCCGGGCCTGGACGATGTAGAGGCCGCCATCCAGCCCGTCCTTGGCCCATTCGATGTCCATGGGCTGGCCGTAATGGTCCTCGATCCGGATGGCGTATCCGGCAAGCTGCAGCACCTCCGCGTCGGTCAGGCAGAAGCGCTCGCGATCGGCATCGGGGGTGGGGACGGTCCGCGTCGGCTCGCGCGTGCGGCCCGGCCGATAAACCATCTTCACCTGCTTCTCGCCCAGCCGCCGCTGCAGCACCGCGCGGTGGCCCTGCCGGAAGGTCGCCTTGTGCACATAGAACTCGTCGGGATCGACCGCCCCCTGGACGACCGTTTCCCCCAGCCCATAGGCGCCGGTGATGAACACGGCATCGCGGAATCCCGATTCCGTATCCAGCGTGAACATCACCCCGGCCGAGGCGAGGTCGGAACGCACCATTTTCTGCACGCCGACCGACAGCGCGACCTTGAAGTGGTCGAAGCCCTGGTCGATCCGGTAGGAGATGGCCCGGTCGGTGAACAGCGAGGCGTGGCAGCGCCGCACCGCGTCGAGCAGCATGGCCTCGCCGGACACATTCAGATAGGTCTCATGCTGGCCGGCGAAACTGGCGGTCGGCAGATCCTCGGCGGTGGCGGAACTGCGGACTGCGACGGTCAGGCCCTCCCCGTACTCGGCCAGCAGGGCGCGGAAGGCCGTGCGCAGTTGCGCCTCCATCGCCGGCGTGAGGCCGGCCGAGTAGACGATGTCGCGCGCACGGGCTCCGGCGCGGGCAAGCCGGGCCACGTCACTCTTATCCAGCCCGTCGAGCAGCGCGTGGAGGTCCTCCCACGCCTTGGCCGCGGTCAGCGCATCGCGGAAGGCCGCCGCGGTCAGGGCGAACCCGTCGGGCACCTCGACCCCCAGCGGCTTCAGGTGGCGGTACAGCTCACCGAGCGACGCGTTCTTGCCGCCGACCAGGGCGACGTCGTCGCGACCAAGGTCGGAGAACCAGCGGATGTATGTGGCGTCCGGCATATCCGGCCTCCTTGTTCCGGCCTCCTTGTCCCAAAGGCGCAGCATGGCCGGATGGCGGGTTCGCCTCGTGCTCGCGGGCGTGACGGGTCGCTAGCCGACGACATGATGCTTGCCGACCGGGGTGACCGTGGTCGCCTGCGGGCCTTGGGCGCTTTCCTTTTCGGCGATGCTCAGGCGGACCTCCTGGTCAACCTTCAGGGCATCGAAGGACCCGTCCGCCACGCTGTTGCGGTGGAAATAGACCTCCTGCCCGTCCGTCGTTTCGATGAAGCCGTAGCCGTCTTCGGCGAACAGGCGGACCACGCGGCCGTGCAAGGGAACCACATGCGTCTTCACGTCCGCCCGGCGGCGGCGCGCGTAATCCTCCAACTCCCGGCGGGCCGCGTCGAACGCGTCGCGCACGGCGACTCTCGGATTTTCGTGAGCGTGGTCCTCGGGCTTCGCGTGACGCACGGCCAGCTTTTCCCCCGGCACGGTCAGGTCGATCCGCACCGCATAGAGCTTGCCCTGATGCTGGTGCCGGTGCGGCGCGTCGATGGTCACATGGCACGCCATGATGTGGTCGAAGAACCGCTCCAGCTTGGCGGCGTGCTCCCGCACGACCGTCTCCAGGGCGGGCGACGGTTCCAGATTGTCGAAGGTGATCTGCACCGGGAATTGCATGGCATTCCTCCTGTCGGTTGCCACCTGTCAGCGGCCGTCACCTCGATCGTAACGAGCAGATCAGCCACCTGGGATGCACAGCGCGCTGGCAGCCATTCTGGCGGCTCCAGGAGTCCCGGCGTTAACCTGGATCAAGCGGCGACCCGAAGTCTTGCGGTCTAATGATCCGAGCCAACACTCCCGCAGCCAGCCATCCAGGAGGAAGTCGCCATGGAACCCTCAGGCATGAAGCCTCTGAGCCAGCGGCTTACTTCCGAGGACATCGTGGAGACGGTCGGCCGGATCGACAATGCCAGCATCGCCGCCATTCTGGAAACCGGAGCGAGCCGTGAGGAACTGCTCCAGGCATTTGCCTGGTTCTCCCAGGAAAGCAATACGATGGGAGAGGCGCGCCATGCACTGTCCGGCCGTGTCGAACAGGTGTACTGCATCCTGATTGGCGACAGCGAGTTCCCGGACCCGCGATAGCGGCCGGCCGTTCGCCGTCGCAAGGGCTTTCGCCACTTCCAAGCCGGCGCGGCGCCGGGAAAACATGGTGTGATCGGGAACCGGAGGATCCGGGCCGGGCAGGCGCATGAGCGAGCCGAGACATTAGGCACATGCGAGAAAGGCGTCCCATGCGGCCCGAATGCCAATCCTGCCCGGTTCGACGCGACGGGCTATGCGCAAGCGCCTCCGACGCGCAACTCCAGGCGCTCGGCACCATCAAGCACCCGCTCTGGCATGTGCCTGCGGGCGGCTGCGTCTTCGCCGAAGGGGATGGCAGCGAGATGGTGTTCATCATTCGCCGCGGCTGGGCAGCGGTGTCCGTCTTCCACGAGAACGGGCGCCGCCAGGTGCTTCGCTTCGCCATGCCCGGAAGCATGGTCGGGTTCGAGACGACCGCCGACGGCTGCATGCCCTGCACGGTGGAGGCGCTGACCGATCTCACCGCCTGTCCGATCCCGCGCCAGTCGTTGATGCGGTTCTGCCAGACCGCACCGGAACTGACGTTGCGGATGTGGTCGCTTCTGGCGGCGGAGACGATTTCGGACTGGCGTCTGCTGGGCGGGCTCGGCACCTGCACCGCGACCGAGCGGATCGCCCGCCTGCTCGTCGCGCTGTGCCAACGCCAGAACCGGGAGACCGGCGCCTGTGTGGATGACGCCCGTGTGGATGAGTTCGCGCTCCCGATCAGCCAGACGGTGATCGCCGACGCGACCGGCCTGACCTCGGTTCATGTCTGCCGGACCTTGAAGGAAATGCGGGCAGCCGAACTACTGTCCTTCACCAAGGGACGACTGCGCGTCATGGACTGGCCGCGGTTGGCCGATCTGGCGGAGATGTCCGAGACGCCGGCGCCCCAGTCCGCATTCCTGCCGCCGCCTCCGGGGTTGGAGCCGGACACATGGTGCGGGGGCGCCTGGCACAACGCATCCGGCCGATGCCATGGATCATCGCCCATATCATCACCCATCGGCCCCTCGTGACCAAATGGCCGTGACCAGGTGGCGCAGGCAAGACCGGCCCACGCCACCTGGTCCGCATCGCCTGAGAAGCCCCGCTCCCTGCAACTCCGCTCCGAGCCGGTCCGCGTCTCAATCGGCGTGCCAATTCACCCTGAGGAAGCACTCGCCCTCGGCGTACTTCCACGTCACTTCACCGTGGTGATGGTGAGCGAGCGCTTCGGCGATACGCCGGGGCAAGTGAAGATCCGTGGTCGTCACGTTGATCCCGTCGGCGGTGTCGTGGATGTCCATGATCCTGTTGAGCGGATGGTCGGCGGTCTCGAGTTTCTCCTGATGACGGACCTGCGCAATGATCTCGGCACGATGGGCTTGGACGAAGGCGCCGCTCATCGTCAGGATGCCGGCCGGGATCCGCTCCTCGATGCGCTGGCAGGCCTGGCAGACGGTCTCCGTCGCATCGGCGGGCCTTGCTCCCCACCGCCAGCGACCGTCCTCGTAGACCGCGTGGCAGCGTGAACAGACGCTGGGATCGGCGGGTTTGAGGTCCGATTTGTAGGGGTCGTGCTCCTTCTCCTGGATCAGCCGGTCTCGCCGTTCCGGTTGCAGGCTGCCATCGATGACCGTGCGGCGGTTCTGAGGTTTTTGTCCCATGGCCACGTCCTCCCCCGTGAGCGGAAAGCGGTATACTCGCGCCCAGGCAAAACACCGCCTTAACCTGGATAAACCCGTTCGCGATTGACTGAAGATTCACCGTCGGGGGCGATCAGGTTAACCTGGATCAAGGTGGGCTGCGATTTTTGGCGCGACGGTACGGAACCTATCCTCCGCTGCAGGAGACGGTTCATGATCAAGCATATTCTTGTCCTGCTCGATGGTGACGCCGCCGACGAACGGGCGCTGAACGCCGCCTTTACCCTCGCCAAGCTGTTCCATGGGCATGTTGATGCCTTCCACGTTCGGCCCGACCCGCGGGTAGCCATTCCACCGGTTGCCGAGGGCTTCTCAGCCGACATGCTGGAACGCCTGATCCGGGAGGCGGAGCA
Organism: Azospirillum sp. TSO5; assembly: GCF_003116065.1. Taxonomy (NCBI): domain Bacteria; kingdom Pseudomonadati; phylum Pseudomonadota; class Alphaproteobacteria; order Rhodospirillales; family Azospirillaceae; genus Azospirillum; species Azospirillum sp. TSO5. The sequence continues at coordinate 26,187 of NZ_LGQY01000072.1, forward strand.
GGCGGACCAGGAACGGGCATCGCACGCAAGGCACAGCTTCGACACCGCGGTTGCGACCGCCGGCATTCACAGCGTCGGCTATCCTGACGCCGATACCGCCATCGCGTCCGGTTCCATCACAGCGACATGGCGCGAAATGGTTGGCCAGCCGGAGGATATTCTCACTCAGCGTGGGCGCTGTGCCGACCTCCTCCTGTTCGCGCAGCCATTCGATGCTCCGGCCAATGTCCTGCGGCTGGAGACGGCATTGTTCGAAACCGGTCAGCCGATCCTGCTGGCGGCACCAGGCATGAATGGAGAGGCGCTTTCATCGGTCGCAATCGCCTGGGACGGCAGCCGGCAGGCGGCGAGGGCGATCGCCGGGGCCATGCCGCTCCTGCGGCGGGCGCGGAATGCCACCATACTGACGGTGGACGGAGACGATGACGTCAATGGTCCGGCGGCGCCGATGATCACATGCCTTTCCGACCATCTGGCCTGGCACGGCATCTCCGTGGCGGTCGATGTCCTGCACAAGGATGGCCGCCCGACCGGCGAGTTGCTGAGCGGACGGGCGAAGGAGATCGGTGCGGGTCTTCTGGTCATGGGCGGCTACGGACACAGCCGGTTCCGGGAAATGGTCCTGGGCGGCGCGACCCGCCATGTGCTGGGGACCGCTCTCGAATGCTCGGTCCTGATCGCACACTGAGGCGGCCAGCCACTGATAGTCCGGCATGGGAGGCATCGATGACGCACGATGGAATGCTGCTGTTCGATCTGGACCCGCATTGGCGGCATGGCCGCCGGATCGCCACACATCTGGAGATTCCCGTTTCCCCGCATGAGGAGAGGCGCTTCGAGGATGGCGAAATGAAGGTTCGCCCCTTGATCAGCGTCAGGGACCGCGATGTGTTCGTTGTCCAGTCCCTGCTGGGCGACGCCCATGACAGCGTGCATGACAAGCTCTGGCGGCTCCTGCTCTTCACCGGGGCCCTGAAGGATTCGTCCGCGCGCCGGGTGACGGTGGTGGCCCCCTATCTGGCCTACAGCCGCAAGGACCGCCGCACGAAATCCCGCGACCCTGTGGCAACGCGCCAACTGGCGGTCCTGTTCGAGGCGGCCGGTGTCGATCGGGTCGTCACGATGGACGTGCACAATCAGGCCGCATTCGAGAATGCTTTCCGCTGCCGGACCGAGCATCTTCTGGCACGCCCCCTTTTTGCCGATCACGTCAAGGCGACGGCGGGGAATGACCCGATTGCCCTGGTTTCCCCCGATGTCGGAGGCATGAAGAGGGTCGAACAGCTTCACGAAACACTGGAGCACAGCCTTGCCCGGCCGGTCGGTCTGGCCTTCATGGAGAAGACCCGCAGTGCTGGAGTTGTCGGTGGCGGACAGCTGGTCGGCAACGTCGCCGGCTGCAGAGTGCTGATTCTTGATGATCTCATTGCGACGGGAACCACCATGCTGCGGGCCGCCGAAGCGTGCCGGACGGCGGGGGCCCTTTCGGTGATGGCACTGGCAACCCACGGAGTGTTCGCGCCAGGTGCCGTCGAGATGCTGCAGTCGCCGGCTTTCGACAGCGTCGTGGTGACCGACACCGTACCGCCGTGGCGATTGGAGGGCGACATATCGGTTCGAAGACTCACGGTTCTGGACACCGCTCCGCTGTTCGCGGAGGCGATCGCCCGCATGCATGCCGGCGGTTCGTTGAGCGATCTTCTTTAGAACAGATGGCGGATCGCCCGACGTGGATGACCATCCGATACAGCGCGCGGATCGAATGCCGGCGGACCAGGACTATCCGCTCGAGTTGAAGGTGGAGTTCCTACAGAGACCCGATGCTTATTTCGATCGCCCCGGGCAAATCGAAGCGATCGAAACCCGTCTTTCCTGGGTCTTCCTGACCGAGGGACATGCATACAAACTGAAGAAACCACGACGGCTTCCCGAAGTGAACCTGTCAACGGTGGCATTGCGCCACGCAAATTGTCTGACCGAAATACGGTTGAACCGTCGACTCAGTCCGTTGGTTTATCACGCCGCCCTTTGCCTTGCCCTTCGGCCGGATGGTGGCCTCAGCTTGTGCGAGCGGCCTGGCCCTGCCGATCGTGTCGTCGATTGGGTGGTTTGGATGCAGCGCCTTCCGACCGACCGGCGGATGGACGAATTGATCGGCTCCAACACCTTGCAGACGTGCGACGTCCGCAATCTCGGGATTAAGCTGTCGAGATTTTACCGCTTCAGTCGACCCGTTCCGATGCCGGCCGACAGGTACCTGGGCCGATTTGCCCAGGATGTTGAGAAGAACCAGATCGCGGCCAGAACCACACTCCCCAAAGGAATGGCCGACCGGGCGAACAAGGCTGCGATCTGGCAGCGAGGATTTCTGAAAACACAACGCGGGCTGTTGCGGAAGCGGGCGGAAGGCCGGCGGATCATCGAAGCTCATGGCGACCTTCGCCCCGAACACATCTTTTTTACGGTTCCCCTTCAGATCATCGACTGCCTTGAATTCGACCGGGCACTCCGGCTGCTCGATCCCGTTGATGAGCTTTCCTATCTCGGCCTTGAATGCGATCGCCTGGGAGAAGGGTGGATCGCCAGCCATCTTCTGAAAATTTACGAGGCGCGGAGCGGGGACAGGGCCGACCCCCATCTGGTTGCCTTCTATCGCAGTGTCCGCGCCTGTATCCGCATCCGTCTGGCCGCCCACCGGCTGGCCGATGCCACTGCCGCCCAACGGAGACGGTGGTTGGAACGCATCGATCAATATCTCGCATGCATCGAGAAACATTGACCCTATTCGGCCAGAGGATCGGAGGTCCGAACAGCGGCATCGATGGGATGCAACTCGCTTGCCCCCCAGATTTCGGTGTGGGCGTAACCGGACGCACGGACGGTGGTCGCCACCCTCATTGCCGCGTCGATCCCTGGAGCGGTGAAGATGTCGAGGAAGTCGTAGGGACCGAGAACGGCAAAGCTGCTTCGCCATTCGACATCCGGGCAGTTCTGGCCGATCTGTTCGGCGAGTTGCTGCCGGATCTTGTCGGTGGATTTCGGTGGAGCTTTCGTCCCCTGGATAAGCCGTGTCAGCATGATGAATGTGGCCATGGCGTGCCTCTCCATTCCCGTGGCCGCTGGCTGGGAGGTCAGCCGGACAGCCGAGCTGCGTTCATGACTTTTCTTCGGCTTTCACAATGGACGCCAGGAGAGCGATCCTCGTTAACCGAGATCAAGAGATCGCTCAAAATTGTCCGGCAGCGTCGAGGAGATCGATCACGTCGGAGTCATCCAGTTGGCGGAAGTCGCGGTAGAACGCTCCGATGGACATGAAAGAGGCGGGAGTTTCCAGACAGATGACCGTGTCGGCTGTTTCGGTGAATGCAGCCAAGCTGTCCGCCGGCGCCACCGGAACGGCCAACACGAGCGCCTTCGGCCCCTCCTTGCGCACCGCCTGAAGAGCGGCGAGCATGGTGGCACCGGTGGCAATGCCGTCATCGACCAGGATGGCGGTACGGCCGGCTATGGCCGGCTGACGCCGACCTGCGAGATAAGTGGTGCGGCGTCGCTCCAATTCCTTGAGTTGACGACCTGTCTCCTCTTCGAGCCATGAATCGGGCAAAAGGAGGCCGACATTGGAATTGATCACAGTCTCGATCGCCGCGTTCCCTCCTGCCCCACAACTGGCAATCGCACCGATCGCCAGTTCCGGCTGGTACGGAGCGCCGAGTTTGCGGACCATAACGAGCCCGAGCGGGGCGTGAAGCCTCCTTGCGATCTCCACCGCCACCGCAACACCGCCGCGCGGGAGGGCCAGGACAACGGGCGCCTGATCCTGCAAGGGCGACAGCTTGTCGGCCAGCCGCCTGCCGGCATCGGTCCGGTCCCTGAAAAGGGCCGTGATTCCGTCGCCCCCATCCATCGCTGGCCAACGGCCCATGTCCCCTCCTCCCGGTGCTTCTTCAGGACAGCGGCTTCAGCCGCGCGCTTCCTCGGGCTTGCCGTCGCGCCGGCCCTCGGCATTCCGAAAGCGCCGTTCCCTCGGATGGAAGGGCCGGTCGACCGATGCGCTGGCGGATGCCTGTTCGGCCATGGCGCGGGACATGCCCTGCGCCTGCTCGATCACCGCGGTCGCCTCTTCCGACCAGCGTTTCAGGCGGTCCGCCATCCAGTCGTTCCAGAGAGAGGATCGTTCCGCCGCATCCTCCACCGTTCCCATCCGCTCCACGGTGGACAATGCCGATTGGAGATCGTCCTGGCGATGTTCCAGCCAGTTCCGGCTCATGGTCTCGAAACCGCCGAACAGGTTCGACTGCATGCGCAAGATTGCCTCGGTCCGTTGCAGAAAGTTGGTTTGCAGCAGTGTGTTGGCGGTCCATATTGGAAACGCCCCTTCCAATTGGGGGGAAGCCGGTGTGTTGATCGCGTGGCTCCTCATCGATACTCCTCCTCTTCTGCCCGGCATTTGCCGCCGGCCAGCCCAGGCTGGGCATCGCGGGATTTAGAAGAGAATCTTTTTCTCGGCCCTTAATCCACGTTAAGAACAAGATGGTGCATTCGGACGGGAATACTTCTTTGGAGATTTCGCGGCCGAATTGGCTGATCGGTTCAGCCTTCGGCGGATGGGAGTTGAGGAGGACAGGATCACGGACGAGATCTGGACAAAGCCAATCTCCGCAGTCCTGACGGAGTTGGGGACGACGAGCATCGGGTTGGCCCGGACCGAGGTGGCTAGCCGCCGCAGGCGATACGGGTTCAACCGCCCCACGACGCATCACCGCCGGCCGCTGTGGCTGGAGTTCCTGTCGCGTTTCCTCAATCCGCTCGTTCTCATCCTGCTGTTTGCCAGCGCCTTGTCGGCGGCCACCGGCAATCTCACCAGCTTCGTCATCGTCTTCATCCTGGTCATACTCAGCGTCACCCTCGACTTCATCCAGGAGATGCGGGCGGAAAACGCGATCGAGGCTTTGCGCCGGTCCGTCGCCATCCGTGTCCAGGTCCGACGCGATGGTGTCGAGATCTCGGAAGCGGCGGATCTGCTGGTTCCCGGCGACATCGTCCGTCTGGCGGCCGGAGATCTCGTGCCGGCCGATTGCCGTCTCATCGAGGCACGCGACCTGTTCGTCAATCAGGCGACGCTGACCGGAGAACCCTATCCGGTCGAGAAGCACGCCGATGCGCCCTGCCCGTCGGCCGGCGGACCAGCCGAGGCGATCAACACCGTCTTCATGGGGTCCTCCGTCATCAGCGGCAGCGCCACCGCCGTGATTTGCCGGATCGGCGACGCCACCGTCTTCGGCCGGCTGAGCGGCAGCCTGACGGCATCGCCGCCGCCCACCGCCTTCGAACTGGGCATCCGGCAATTCGGGTTTCTGATCCTGCGGCTGACCATCTTCCTGGTCCTGTTCGTTCTGGCGGTGAACGTCCTGTTTCACCGCCCCTGGCTCGAGTCGCTGATGTTCGCCCTCGCCCTGGCGGTCGGGCTGACGCCGGAACTGCTGCCGATGATCGTCACCGTCACGCTGGCGCGCGGTGCGCTACGCCTTGCCAAGCACCGGGTGATCATCAAGCGGCTGGCCGCCATGCACAACATCGGCGCCATGGACGTGCTGTGCACCGACAAGACCGGAACGCTGACCGAGGCCACGATCCGCATGGTCCGACATCTGGATTGCCTTGGCGCGGAGAGTGAGCGCGTCTTCCGGCTGGCCTACCTGAACAGTCATTTCGAGAGCGGCATCAAGAGCCCCCTGGATGAGGCCGTCATCGCCTTCCGCAAGATGGATGTGACGGGCTGGGAGAAGATCGACGAGGTGCCCTTCGACTTCGAACGGCGCCGCGTCTCCGTTCTCGTCACAGACGGCACCCAGCGCCTGCTGGTGGTCAAGGGAGCGCCGGAGGACGTGCTGCGGCTGTCCACCCACTATGAAGCCGACGCTGGAGTCGTGAAGCCGCTCGACCCGGCGGCGCGGTCACGGCTGGATGCCCTGTTCCAGACGCTGGGAGAGGATGGCTTTCGGGTGTTGGCCGTCGCCTCGAAGGTGATGGCGGCCGATCACCGGACCGCCACCCTGGGCGACGAATGCGAATTGGACTTCGCCGGCTATGCCGTCTTTCTCGACCCGCCCAAGGCGAGCGCCACCGCGGCGATCGGTGCCCTGAGCGGCGCCGGCGTCGCGGTCAAGGTTCTGACGGGCGACAATGAACGGGTGACGCGGCATGTCTGCGCGGAGCTTGGCCTCGCCATCACCGGCCTCGTCACCGGTGACGACCTGCGCGCGATGAGCGAGGAGGCCCTGCGCGCCCGTCTCGGCGAGGTCAATGTGTATTGCCGGGTGACGCCGCAGCAGAAGGAGCGCGTGCTGTTGGCCTACAAGCGGTCCGGCCGCGTGGTCGGGTTCCTCGGCGACGGGATCAACGACGCATCCGCCATCCACGCCGCCGACGTCGGCATCTCGGTGGACAGTGCCGCCGATGTCGCGAAGGAAGCGGCCGGCCTCATCCTGCTCGACCACGACCTGTCGGTGGTGGGCGAGGCGGTGACGGAGGGGCGCCGCACCGTCCACAACGTCACCAAATACGTTCTGATGGGCAGCAGTTCGAATTTCGGCAACATGTTCAGCATGGCGGGCGCCTCCCTGTTCCTGCCGTTCCTGCCGATGCTGCCGACCCAGGTGCTGCTCAACAACCTGCTGTACGACGCGTCGGAAGCCGGCGTTCCGCTCGACAATGTCGAGGCGGACGTGCTGAGCGCCCCGGTACGGTGGGACCTGCAGTTGATCCAGCGCTTCATGCTGGTGTTGGGACCGATCAGTTCGGTGTTCGACTTCCTGACCTTCTATGCCCTGCTTCACCTGTTCGATGCCGACGAAGCGCTCTTCCAGACCGGATGGTTCGTGGAGAGTCTGGCCACGCAGGTGCTGGTGATCTTCGTGATCCGCACCCGCCACGCCCCCTGGCGAAGCCGTCCTCATCCGGTCCTGGCCGGGCTGACACTGGGCGCCGCCACCGTCGGCGCACTGCTTCCCCTCACCCCGGCGGGAACCTTCTTCGGCTTCGTCGCACCGCCGGCCTCCTTCTACGTGTTCCTGGCGGCGGCGGTGGTCACCTATCTGGCCCTGGTCGAAGCGATCAAGCGGCTGTTCTTCCGCCACACCGCTTTGCAATCGAAGGCACGGCGCCCGCGCTCCAGACCATCCTGGCGAAGCTGATCCTCGCTGTCGCGTCGCCACCAGCCTGCAACACGGCCGTTATTCGGGGCCGCCGAAGCACGGCCTCGACCGCCTTCTCCGGCGAAACAATGCCCGGTCTTAATCCAGATAAAGTCGGCCGGTCCCGCCGGGTGCTAAAAACCATCGCGTCACAAGGGTAATCCCAAGGGTAAACCAGGAGGATGCCATGAGCATGACTGAAACGAGCGCCGGCGAAAAGCCGAAGGAGCTCAAGACCACCGGCATGGCGGCCAAGGAAGTGGCGGAGCGCAATCGCCATCCACTTTTCGCCCTGCGCGACGAGTTCGACCGCCTGTTCGACGAGGCGTCGTCCATGCTGCGCTTCCCGTGGAGCCGCCGCCCGATATTCGGCCTGGAGCCGCTGTTGCGCAGCGACGCCGATCTGGAAGCGATCGTGCCCCCGGCGGAAGTGGATGAACGGGAGACCGAATTCCGCGTCACCCTGGAAATCCCCGGCATGGACGAGAAGGACGCCGAGGTTTCCATCCAGGACGACATCCTGACCGTCAAGGCCGAGAAGAAGGAGGAGACGGAAGAAAAGGACAAGAACCGTTATTTCTCTGAGCGCCGCTATGGACTGTGCGCCCGCACCTTCCGGCTGCCGGCCAACGTGAAGGCGGACGCGATCACGGCCAGCATGAAGAACGGCGTGCTCACCATCGTGCTGCCGAAGAACGAGCCGAGCAAGCCGACCAAGCGCACCATCGAAATCGCCAAGGTCTGACTTCCCGGCGCCGCCGGCTGCCGTGTCGGGCCGCGACATGGCAGCCGGCGCAAAGCATTTGGGCGGGAGACGGCCATGAACATCCATCCCGGTCCATTGGGCGATGGCGACAATCTTCTGCTTACGGACCTCTACGAGGTCGCCATGGTCGACGCTTACCTCGACCACGGAATGAACGACACTGCATCATTCGAGTTGTTCGTCCGCACCCTGCCGAACGAACGGAATTTTCTGGTCGCAGCCGGCCTCGAGCAGGCGGTTGCCTTCCTGGAGACGGCCAGATTTGCTCCGGACGATCTGGCATGGCTGCGCGACCATGCCCAGTTGTCGAACCGGACCGTAGACTATCTCGGAGATTTCCGCTTCTCCGGGGATGTGGACGCGCTCCCCGAAGGGACTGCCTTTTTCGCCCATGAACCGATCCTGCGCGTGACGGCCAGCCTGCCGGAAGCGCAGATGATGGAAACGCGCCTGATCAACCTGATTCACCTTCAGACCGTCATCGCCTCAAAGGCCGCAAGGCTGGTGTTGGCGGCCGACGGCCGCCCGCTGTTCGACTTCGGTCTGCGCCGGGCACACGGCGCTGAAGCCGGGCTCCTGGCTGCACGAGCCGCATACATCGCGGGCTTCGCCGGAACGGCAACCGCTTTGGCCGGCCGGCGTTTCGGCATTCCGATCGTCGGGACGATGGCGCATTCCTTCGTGCAAGCCCATCGGCAGGAAGCCGACGCATTCATCAACTTCGCACGTTCACGTCCACGGAATCTGACCCTGCTGCTCGACACCTATGACACCGAGGCGGCGGCCGGGACCGTGGTGTCCCTGGCTCGCAAGCTGGCGGTAGACGGGGTCCATCCGTCTGCCGTCAGGCTGGACAGCGGCGACCTTTCCGCGCTGTCGCGCCGGGTACGTGCGATCCTCGATGCCGGTGGATTGAGCGGGACGCACATCGTGGCGAGCGGTGGATTGGACGAGTATGCGCTCGGGTCGCTTCTGACCGCGAATGCGCCCATCGACAGCTTCGGTATCGGCACCAGCCTGACCACCTCCAGCGACGCGCCGGCGCTCGATTGCGCCTACAAGCTGGTCGAGTATGCCGGATTGCCTCGGCGCAAGCGCTCACCCGGCAAAGCGACTTGGCCGGGGCGTAAGCAGGTGTTCCGCAGCTACGATGCCGCCGGCCGGATCCGGACGGACCTGCTGTCCGTCGCCGAAGCGCAAGAGCCGGGACGTCCGCTGCTGATCCCCGTCTTACGGAACGGGCGCCGTGTCGGGGCACTGCCGGACCTGACCGCAATTCGCCTCCACGCTGCGGCCGAATTGGCAAGCCTGCCGGAGCCGGTGCGCGACCTGACGCATCATGCGACCATTGAAACCGCTATTTCTCCCGACCTTGAAACGCTCGCCGAACAGGCCGACAGCATCGCTCAGGTCCGACCGCACCATCCATAACGGCAAGGCACCGGATTTAGACATCGCATTTCCGGGCGGCTCCTAACCTGGGTTAAACCCAGCCCCCGGACACGGGCGTAACCTGCTGCGCGATACCGCCATCATCAGCACCTGCTCGCCGGGCGGTGCGTTCAGGATGAGGTGCAGCCATGCCCTGGGAGACCATTCGCAAGCGACCCGACGACAAGGCCACCGCCGTCCTGACGGATTACGATCAGGCCCGCGCCGCCTTCACGTGGTCGGGGGCGCGCGCCGATCTGGACGGCCTGCCGGACGGGGGACTCAACATCGCGTACGAGGCCGTCGACCGGCATGTGGCGCATGGCCGGGGCGACCGGATCGCCCTGCGCTGGCTGGCGAAGGATGGAACGTCCCGTGAGTTCCGGTATTGCGATCTCGCCGAGCACTCCGGCCGGTTTGCAAGTCTCCTGCGCTCGCTGGGCGTCGGCAAGGGCGAGCGCGTTTTCAGTCTGCTCGGTCGTCAGCCCGACCTGTATGTCGCCGCCCTCGGCACGCTGAAAAGTGGCTGCGTCTTCTCGCCCCTGTTCTCCGCCTTCGGTCCCGAGCCGATAAGAACGCGCCTGTCGCTCGGCGACGGCCGGGTGCTGGTGACCAGCGAAGCGCTCTACCGTCGCAAGATCGAACCCTGCCGCCACGAGCTTCCCGGATTGAAGCATGTGCTGCTCGTCGATGGCGGAGCCGGTCCGGGCGACGGTGTCCTGGATCTGCGGCGCGCGCTGGCGACAGCGTCGCCGGACTTCGCCTCTGCGCAAACGGCACCGGACGACATGGCGCTTCTCCACTTCACCAGCGGCACAACCGGCCGTCCGAAAGGAGCCGTTCATGTGCACGAGGCCGTGGTCGCCCACCATGTCACGGCCCGCTGCGCCCTGGACCTGCGGCCCGGCGACGTTTTCTGGTGCACCGCCGACCCCGGCTGGGTGACCGGCACCTCCTACGGCATCATCGCGCCGCTGACCATCGGCGCCACGCTGCTGGTGGATGAGGCGGAGTTCGATGCGGAGCGGTGGTACGGCATCCTCCAGCGGGAACGCGTCACCGTCTGGTACACCGCCCCCACCGCCATCCGCATGTTGCTGAAGGTGGGCGCCGAGGTGGCGCGGCGCTACGACCTGTCGTCAGTGCGCTTCATGGCCAGCGTGGGGGAGCCGCTCAACCCCGAGGCCGTGGTATGGGCGCAGGAGACGTTCGGCCGCCCCTTCCACGACAATTGGTGGCAGACCGAAACCGGCGGCATCATGATCGCCAACTACGCCTCCGCCGACGTGAAGCCGGGGTCCATGGGCCGCCCGATCCCCGGTGTGGAGGCGGCGATCGTCGAACGCACATCCGACGGTCGCGTCCAACCGGTGGAAGAGCCGATGACCGTCGGTGAACTGGCCCTGCGGCCCGGCTGGCCCTCCATGTTCCGCGGTTATCTGGGCGAGGAGGAACGCTATCGGCGCTGCTTCGTCGACGGCTGGTACCTGAGCGGCGACCTCGCCATGCGCGATGCCGACGGATATTTCTGGTTCGTCGGCCGCGCGGACGATGTGATCAAGTCCGCCGGCCACCTGATCGGCCCCTTCGAGGTCGAGAGCGCGCTCATGGAGCATCCCGCCGTGGCCGAAGCCGGGGTGATCGGGGTACCCGATCCCATCGCCGGCGAGGTGGTGAAGGCCTTCGTTGCGCTGAAGCCGGGCTGGACACCGTCGGACGCGCTGCGCAAGGAGTTGCTCGGGCATGGCCGCGCCCGGCTGGGTCCGGCGGTCGCCCCGAAGTCCATCGATTTCCGGGCCTCCCTGCCGCGCACGCGCAGCGGCAAGATCATGCGCCGTCTTTTGAAGGCGCGCGAGCTGGGCCTGCCCGAAGGCGATCTGTCGACGCTGGAAAGGGACGAGCGATGACCGACCAGTCTCCGGCCCCACATGCGAAGCCGCGCCTGACCCGCGACCATCTGCTGGGTCTGCTGCGGCAGATGGTGCGCATTCGCCGTTTCGAGGAGCGGTGCGGCGAGCTGTACCAGCAGGAAAAGATCCGCGGCTTTCTTCACCTCTATATCGGCGAGGAGGCGGTGGCCGCCGGGGTGATGGGGTGCCTGCAACCCGAAGACGCCGTCGTCGCCACCTACCGCGAGCATGGACACGCCATCCTGCGCGGTGTCCCGATCACCGCCGTCATGGCAGAGATGTACGGGAAGGCCGAAGGCTGCAGCCGCGGGCGCGGCGGATCGATGCACCTGTTCGACGTCGGCACCCGCTTTTTCGGCGGCAACGCCATCGTCGCCGGGGGACTGCCCCTGGCGGTGGGAATGGCGCTGGCCGACCGCATGCGGGGCCGGCCGCGGGTGACCGCATGCTTCTTCGGCGACGGCGCCGTTGCCGAGGGCGAGTTCCATGAGAGCCTGAACCTCGCCGCGCTGTGGAAACTACCGGTGCTGTTCGTCTGCGAAAACAACCTCTACGCCATGGGCACGCGCCTCGACCGGGCACAGTCGCAGACCGACCTGCACCTCAAGGCCGCCGTCTATCAGGTCGCGTCGGAGGCGGTGGACGGCATGGACGTCGTCGCCGTCGAGGCGACCGCAAGGCGCATGACCAATGCGATACGCGATGGCGCCGGGCCGCAATTCCTCGAATGCCGGACCTACCGCTTCCGCGCCCATTCCATGTTCGACCCCCAGCTCTACCGCGACAAGGCTGAGATCGAGGATTGGAAGCGCCACGACCCCGTCGCCCGGCTGTCCGCCTGGATGCGGGAAACCGGCATGCTGCACGACGCCGATCTCCCCGCCATCGAACGGGATGCCGAAGCGGAGATCGAGGCGGCGGTCGCGTTCGCCGAGGCCGGGCAATGGGAGCCGGTCGAGGATCTGGCGAAGGACGTCTATACCCGCGAGGTGCATCCATGACCGATGCGGACATCACAGTGGCGGCGGCCAGCCGAACGATCACTTACCGCGATGCCCTGCGCGAGGCGCTTCGTGATGCGCTGCTGCGCGACGAGCGGGTCTTCCTGATGGGCGAGGATGTCGGGTGTTACGGCGGATGCTACGCCGTGAGCAAAGGCCTGTACGACGAATTCGGGCCGGACCGCATCCGCGACACGCCGCTGTCGGAATCCACCTTCGTCGGCGCCGGGATCGGCGCCGCGCTGAACGGCATGCGTCCGATCGTCGAGATCATGACCGTCAACTTCAGCCTGCTGGCGCTCGACCAGATCGTCAACAATGCCGCGACGCTCCGCCACATGTCCGGCGGACAGGTGAGCGTGCCGGTGGTCTTCCGCATTCCGACCGGGGCGGGACGGCAACTCGCCGCGCAGCATTCCCACAGTCTGGAGGGCTGGTACGCCCATGTGCCGGGACTGCGGGTGGTGGCGCCGGCCACCCTGGAAGATGCGCGCGGCATGCTGTGGACCGCACTGCAGGACCCCGACCCGGTGGTGATGTTCGAGCATGTGATGCTCTACAACATGGAAGGCACGCTGGCTGCCGCGGCCGGTCCGGTCGACATCGACCGCGCAGTGGTCCGCCGCCCCGGCACGGACGTGACGCTGATCACCTACGGCGGCAGCCTGTTCAAGACGCTCGCCGCAGCGGAAGCCCTGGCGGCGGACACCATATCGGCGGAGGTCGTGGACCTGCGCAGCCTGCGGCCGCTCGATGCCGAAACCGTGCTGGCCTCGGTCGCCCGCACCCGCCGGGCGGTGATCGTCGACGAAGGCTGGCGGACCGGCAGCTTCGCCGCGGAGGTCAGCGCCCGCATCATGGAGGGGGCCTTCTGGTCGCTCGACGCTCCGGTGGCGCGGATCTGCACGGCTGAGGTGCCGATCCCCTACCCCCGGCATCTGGAGCAGGCGGCGCTTCCGCAGCCGGCCGCCATCGTGGCGGCGGTCAAGGCGCTGATGGGGGCGTGATGGGCATTTTCCGCATGCCGTCTCTGGGCGCCGACATGGAGGCGGGAGTCTTGGTCGAGTGGCTCAAGCGCCCGGGCGATGCCGTCGCCCGCGGCGACATCGTCGCAGTGGTGGAAACGCAGAAGGGCGCCATCGAGGTCGAAACCTTCGAGGCCGGCGTGATCGAACGCCTCCTCGTCACTCCCGGCACCACGGTTCCGGTCGGTACGCCGCTCGCCCTGCTCACCGGAGCCGGCGAGACTGTCGTGCTGCCCATCCCCGAGCCGCAGCCATTGGTTCCCCCTCCCCCACCGATGCGGGCGCCGGTGCCGCTCCCGTCCTCTCCGGTCACGGCGGCGACCGCCCATCCGCCGGCGTCGCCGGCGGCACGGCGGCTGGCGGACGAGCGCGGCATCGCCCTGACCGCCATTGCCGGCAGCGGGCCAGGAGGAGCGGTGCTTCTGGCCGACGTCGAGCGGGCGGCCGCCAAACCGTCCACCGCCTCGCAGACGCGCGGACTGGATCTGGCGCAGATGAGGCGGGCGATCGCTGCGGCCATGGCGCGCTCCAATCAGGAAATCCCTCATTACTACCTGAGCACCACGGTGGCCCTGGCCAAGGCGAACGCTTGGCTCACGGAACGGAACACCGGGCGCCCGCCCGAACAGCGGCTGCTCCTGGCGGCACTGCAATTGAAGGCGGTCGCGCTGGCCTTGCGGCGCCTGCCCGAGTTCAACGGATCCTGTATCGACGGGGCGTTCCAGCCGGCCGAGGGCATCCACATCGGCACCGCGGTGGCGATCCGCGGCGGCGGCCTCGTCGCCCCCGCGATCCACGACACCGACCAGTTGGCGGTGGACGAGGTGATGGCCCGCCTGCGCGATCTGGTCGCCCGGGCACGCTCCGGGCGGCTGCGCAGTTCCGAGCTGCAGGATCCCACCATCACCGTCACCAGTCTCGGCGACCGCGGGGTAGAGGGGGTGTTCGGTGTCATCTACCCGCCGCAGGTCGCCATCGTCGGCTTCGGCAAGCCGGTCGAGCGGCCTTGGGTGGTGGATGGCCAGGTCGTTCCATGCCCCGTCATGACGGCGACCCTCGCGGCCGACCACCGGGTCAGCGACGGCCACCGTGGCGCCCTTCTCCTTGCCGAAATCGATCGTCTGCTGCAGGAGCCCGGATCGCTATGACGCCCGACGACGTACGACATGTGGTGCTGGAGGAGCTGAGCAACATCGCCCCCGAAGCCGACCTTGCCCTCCTCGACCCGGCGGCCGACCTCCGGGAGGCGCTGGACATCGACTCCATGGATCACCTGAACTTCGTGACGGCGCTGCACAACCGGCTGGGCGTCGCGATCCCCGAGGTCGATTACCCGCGCCTGATCACCCTCGATGGAGCGGTCGCCTACCTCATGGCCGATCCAGCGATCGCGGCAAAAGCCGGGATCGCATGACGCGGAGGGCGATGTTCCGATGGACGATTGGACAAGACACGAAGGCTCACCCTCGCCGCTTGGAGTGTCCTTCATCCCCGACGAAGACGCCTACAACTTCGCTCTATATTCCAAGCACGCGACATCCGTCACTCTGTTGCTTTTCTCCGCACAGAATCCGATTGATCCCATCACGATCCAGCCCTTCGATCTCCTCCGCAACAAGAGTGGCCGTATCTGGCACTGCCGGTTGCCGGCGACCACGGTCGACCGCGCGACCTACTATGCGTATCGCGTCGACGGACCGCGTGCGCCGGCCGAGGGGCAGCGGTTCGATCCCGAGAAGAACCTGCTCGACCCCTATGCGACGGCGGTCTTCTTTCCGTCCGGCTTCAGCCGCGAGGCCGCCCGCCATCCGGGACCCAATCCCGGCCATGCCCCCCTCGGCGTCCTGCATGCCAGGGCGTCCGGCTTCGACTGGGCCGGCGACCATGCCCCGCGCCATACCCACGACACCATCATCTACGAACTGCATGTCCGCGGCTTCACCCAACGGGCGAATTCCGGCGTTCCGGCTGACCGGCGGGGCACCTTCGCGGGACTTATCGACAAAATTCCGTACCTGCGGGACCTCGGCGTCACGGCGGTCGAGCTGATGCCCGTGTTCCAGTTCGATCCCCAGGAGGGAAATTTCTGGGGGTACATGCCGCTCAACTTCTTCGCCCTGCATCACACCTACGCGGCCGACCCCGAGCCGGCCGGCCAGCTCGACGAGTTCCGGACGCTGGTCAAGGCACTGCACGCCGCCGACATCGAAGTGATCCTCGACGTCGTCTACAACCACACGGTCGAAAGCGACGAAAGCGGTCCGACCTACAGCTTCCGCGGCATCGACAACACCACCTATTATCTCCTGGCCGAGGACCGCAGCCGCTACCGCAACGACAGCGGCACCGGCAACGTGCTGCATACGGCCAACCGCTACGTCTCCGGCATGGTCATGGACAGCCTGCACCATTGGGCACGGCAGTTCCGCATCGACGGCTTCCGCTTCGATCTCGCCTCGCTGTTCACGCGCCGGGATGACGGCTCCATCGATCTCGAAGAGCCGCCGGTGATCAGCGCGATCCAGACGCACCCCGATCTGGCGCGCCTGCGGATGATCGCCGAGGCCTGGGACGTGGTCAGCTATCAGCTCGGCCGCTCCTTTCCCGGAACCACATGGCTGCAATGGAACGATACGTTCCGCAACGAGGTCCGATCCTTCATTCGTGGGGATCGAGGCGTCACCGCCGGCCTGATCCGCCGGCTCGGCGGCAGCGACGACATCTTCCCCGACACGCCCGAGGACGCCTATCACGCCTATCAGAGTATCAATTTCGTGACCTGCCACGACGGCTTCTGCCTGTACGATCTGGTCAGCTACGACCGGAAGCACAACGAGGCGAACGGCGAAGGAAACCGGGACGGCCGTGACGACAACCGATCCTGGAATTGCGGCTGGGAAGGCGACGTGAATCTGCCCGAGGCCGTGGCCAGGCTTCGGCGCCGGCAGGCGAAGAACCTGTTCTGCCTGCTGATGCTGGCGAACGGCACGCCGATGTTCGTGGCGGGCGACGAGTTTCTGAACACGCAGCGCGGCAACAACAATCCGTACAACCAGGACAACGAGACGACGTGGCTCGACTGGGATCTGCTGCGGACCAACGCCGACTTTCACCGCTTCTGCCGGGCGATGATCGCGTTCCGCAAAGCCCATCCCACGCTGTGCCGCAGCCGCAGCTGGCGCGAGGATGTGACGTGGTTCGGAACGACCGGCAGCCTCGACCCTTCGGCCGACAGCGGCACGCTCGCCTTTCTGCTGCGCGGCGGCACGCAAGGCGATGTCGATCTTTATGCCATGATCAATGCCTCGGCGGTGGAGCAGGAGTTCCTGATTCAGGATACCGCGCCACGGGGCTGGCGCCGGGTGATCGACACGGCGCGCGAAAGCCCCGGCGACATCGTGTCCCTGGACGATGCGCCACCGGTCACCGGACCGCACCACAGGGTGGAGGCGCGGTCGATCGTCGTGCTCGTCCGGTGTTGACGCGCCCCGCTGAAATCCGGGGGCCCTACCCCCAATATCCGCCCCGGATGTGCATTGGCCTTAACCTCGATAAAGGCGCTGGCCGGATTCCTTTGGGATACTCTCCGGACGGATGAGCCCCGAGCCTTGGGAGGTCGGCCATGGCACCGATACCGCACCTCAGCTACGTCGTTTGCCAGAACGAAAATCATTGGACCGTCGGCTTCGCACCGGGCGACGATTGCGGAAAATACCCGTCGCGACGGGAGGCCCTGCAATCGGCGCTGCATGATGCGGTGCGGGTTCGGGAACTGGGATATGACGTCGATGTCTGGGTCCGCCGGAAGGATGGATCGCTGCGGCGGATCCGGGATCGGATCAATTTCGACAAATCCGCATCCGCCCGGACATGACTGTTCCGGTGCCGCCCGCGCCGAGAGATCGCGACTACGACACCGGACAGCCGAGGCTTCAGCGCCCAATGCGCTTGTCCACGACGCCGGGAATATCCTGAGTCGGCCGCGGAAACTTGCCCTTGAGGGCATCCACGCCCTCCTGCGGCCGGGCGGTGGGCACGAGATCCTGACGGGCACGGCGGCGGTCCGCGGTCGATATGTGCATCTCACGGTCACGGGTCTCGACCAGTCCCGGCTGAGCCTCGCCGTCACGGTTGAACGACCATGCCAACATGGGAGGACCATAGGGCAGCCGATCGCCTGGTTGCATGCCATTCTCCGACTGCCAGGTGTGCCAAGTCTTGCCGTAGCTGTTCATCTTGCTCTTCATCAACTCGTGCTCGGCGATGTTGGGCAGGTTTGGCGCCACCAGCTGTCCGGACAGGATCTCACCGTTGTGGGGATGCCAATACTGGCGCTCCCGCCGTGGCAGCTGCTCGAACAGGCGCTCGGAGATGATGTACTCGACGCCCGTCAGATTGGCGCCGGCCGTGTTGCCGTCGAACAGCGCGCACTGGGCGAAGTCCTCGTTCATCTGACGGCAGAAATGGTGCGCCTCCATCTGGTGGTTGGGGTCGTTCTTCATGGGATGGAAGCCGACGAGGTAGATGTCCATGCCACCGACCGGCGCATTGCTCTGGAGCGCCGCCGCTCCGGCTTCGAGCACGTTGGTCTTCGTGCTCTCGGCGCTGCCCTGTGGGCTGACGGACGGCGCCACGGTGCCCATACCGGTGCAGGCGGCAAGCGTGCCGACGAACGCGAGGGGCAAAGCGGTTCGCTGGATTTCCATGGCTGTGGTCCAATCCTTCCATCAGGATGATCAAGGTGGCTCAGGCGACATCTCTCCCGCCTATCGTCTTGGCGGATCGATCTTGCCCTGAAGTCGTCGGTTACCTTTCGACAGCCTCCAGCGCGGCCTGGGCTCGCCGGCGCGGATTCGCCTCCGTGGAGATCGCTTCGATCCGTCCGAAATCACCGCGCAGGGCCTTCAGCGCAGTGCGCTCGCGGCCGATCTCCGCCATGGTGCGGATGCCGAGGCGCCGGAACACCGGGACCGGCGGGCACCAGCCCTGGAGAGCGTGCTGGAGAAGAAATCCCGTCACAACGGCGGGCAAGACCAGAAAGCGCCGGTCGACAAAGGCGCCCAGCAGCGTACCCGTCAGCGCAAGGGTCGCCGCGTTCGCCTCCAGCGTCCGCTCGATGTCCCATTCGTGGTCGAGTTCGTCGAGGCGGTGGGCGATGTGCTCCGGGTGTTCGGCGTGGTGGCGCAGGCTCTCCTCGATCTCGGCGGCGAAATGGCGGTTGAGGTCTTCGGACGTGGCGTTTTCCACGCGGGATGCGGTAGCGGGCAGCAAGGCTCCCTCCTCTGTCGGAAATGCTGAGCGGTGTCCCATCCCAACATTAGATATGGCTGAAGTGTTCCCGATCGGGCTTCGACCGAATTGGCGCCATGCCGTCCCGTGTTGGAAACGGAGGACGGCATGGCGCCAGACCCTCATTGCCGGCCGGTACCGATGCCGTCCGGCTGTCCGAAGCCGCTCCCGACGGGGCAAGTCGCGGTCCGGGTGCGCTGCCTCCATTCCCACGAGACCGCCACCACCATCACAGCCGCGCCGGCCGCGGCCAGCGGCAACCGATAGGGCTCGAAATAGGTGAGCAGCAGGTCCGACCCGAAGGCGAAGAGCAGGATCTTGTTGCAGGTCGGACAGGCGATGCCGAGAAACCCGAGCAGGCTGCCGAAGCCGGCGCCGCGAACAGGGCATCGGGGCCGCCGGATGGCGATGTACACGCCGACCAGCACGGATTGGATGGCCAGCAACCAGATCTCGAAGCCCTGGGTCGGCGTCATCCGCACGAACACCGGGTTCGGCCAGACCGCCGTGACCGTGCCGAGCACCAGGAAGGTGCCGATGGCCGCGGCGACGCCGTGCCACGGCCGCACCGGCGCGAGACCACCAACATCGGCCGACAGGGCGGCCACGTCTGCGTTCATCCCTGGCCCCCGTTCTTCCGCTTCGCACGAACCTCGGCGACGATCTCCTTCATCGCCTTCAGGTCCAGCCCACCGGGAACGATATAGTTGCCGATGACAAAGCCCGGCGTGCCCCGGAGTTGCAGCAGGGCGGCCTGCGCCGACACCTCCTTGAAGGCTGCGTCGATCTGCGCATCACGCTCCTTCAGGTCGCGCTCGGCCCGTGCCAGATCCAGACCGGCTTCCCCGGCGGCCTTCCGGATCTTGTCATCGTCCAGGCGGCCAGGGATGGTCATGAAGGCATCGTGGACCTGCTCGTAGCGGTCCTGCCAACGCGCGGCGAGCGCGAGCTTGGCGGCGTAGATCGAGGAGGCGCCGAACACCGGCCAGTGCTTGTGGATGATCCGGACGCCCTTGTCCTCGGCGGCCAGCTGCTTGACGGCCGGATGGACCCGACGGCAGACCGGGCACTGGTAGTCGAAATACTCGATCAGGGTGACGTCGCCCTCGGGGTTGCCGACCACCACGGCGCTCGGCCCGCGTGCCAGCGCTTCGGGGCCAAGCTCGGCGACCATGGGCGGGGCCGCCGTTGCTTCGGCGGAGGTCGGCGCCACGAGGGAGGAGACTGCGACGGCACCGGCGCCGACCGCGACGGTTGAAACCAGCAGAGCCGCGAAGATTTTGGTCCGGTGTGAAGTCATGATGGGATGAGTCTCCGTGTTCGGGATGTGAGGAAGATCTTGAGCGTTCAGGGAAAGGCCGTCGGATGACGCACAGGGGAGAGGCCGCTTGACCGCTCCCGTCACCGATGGGCCCGTTTACCCGGCCGACCGGGCCCTGCGGAGGGCGTCGAGGACGGCGTCCTCGGACAGCACCTCGGGCAGGACGACGCCATGCGGCGCGCCGGGGCCGTAGACCACGTTGAAGGGGATACCGTAGCGGCCGTGCTGCGCGAGGTAGGTCATGATGGCCGCGTCCGGGCTGGTCATGTCGGCCTTCATCGCCACGATGCCATCGGCCGACAGGGCGCCCGCCACCGGCTCGCGCTCGACCACCATCTTCTTGTTGACGATGCAGGTGACGCACCAGTCGGCGGTCACGTCGACGAAGACGGTCTGGCCCTGGGCGACCAGCTTGCCGATGTCCGCCTGGTCGAATCGCCGCCATTGGGCCGAAGACGCCGCAGCGTCCGGCGCCGCCATCGCGCGGTGGCCGAGGAAGGCCGGGATGGCCAGTGTTCCGGCAAGCGCCGCCACCGCGACCGGCACGGCCGCAAGGCGCAGGTTCCGACCGCCGCGCATGGCGAGCGTCATGGCGGCGATGGCGAGGGTGGCGGCCGCCGCGATGCTCCCGGCCACGGCGACCGAGGTCTGGGCGGCGAGGACCGTGAGAAGCCAGACCGCCGTCCCGGCCAAAGCCAGGGCGAGCAGGTGGCGGAGGGCTCCCATCCACCGCCCCGGCCGCGGCAGCAACCGGACCGCACCGGGAAAGGCCGCCACGAGCAAATAGGGGCTGGCGAGCCCGACGCCGAGCGCGCCGAACACAGCCAGGATCTCGAGCGGACCGCGGGCCAGCGCGAAGCCGACGGCGGTGCCGAGGAACGGCGCCGAGCAGGGCGTCGCCAACAGGGTTGCGAAAGCCCCCATGGCAAAGTGCCCGGCCAAGCCATTGCCGCCGACACCACCCAGCACGGTCATGACCGATGACGGAAGCCGGATCTCGAAGGCACCCGCCATGCTGGCGGTGAAGGCGAGCAGGATGACGACCATGGCGGCGATGAAGACGGGCTGCTGGAACTGCATGCCCCAGCCGACCACCCCGCCCGCTGCCTTGAAGGCGGCCAAGGTGCCCGCCAGGACGAGCATGGCGGCGATGGCGCCCGCCGCCGTCGCCAGGAAGCCCAGCCGTACCCGGCGAAGTTCCTGCCCCTGTTGCCGAATGACCGACATCAGCTTGAGGGAGAGCACCGGCAGCACGCAGGGCATCAGGTTGAGCACGAGGCCGCCCAGGAGGGCCACCGCCAGAAACGGTAGGAGATCGGCCATGCGGCCGGCGACCGCGGGCGCCTCGGCCGACACGGTGACGGGGGCCTCGACGGCCCGCCCGCCGTCGACGACCGTCACGGTGAGCGGCTTGCCCGGCAGGGTGACGGGGTCGGGCCCCGCCGCGATCGGCACGGTCAGAATTGCCGCTTTCCCACCACCCTCGAACGCCACATCGGGCTTGCCGAACGCCCAGTCGCCGCCCTCGATGAAGACATCCGGCTCCGTCAATGGCGCGGTGACCGATGTCACGCGGACGGCCAGCGTATTCTGCGCCGTGTCGGCCCAGACCCGCTCGACGGCCAGTCCCGAGGCGCTTCCGTCGCCGGGGACCTGGGCGGTGAACCGGGCGATCAGGTTTCCGGCATCCGCATCGGCCGCCGCCGTACCGGCGGGAAGGTCCAGCCGGACCTGATGCGCGGCCGGGACGCAGATGTCGCTGCACACCAGCAGGTCGACCGTGCCGCGCAGCGAGATGGGGTCACCCGGCCGTTCAGGCTTCACCTCGAGGGGGAGGACGACCTCGCCCTTGTAGCCGAGGGTCTCGATGCCGAGGGTGGAGAACCGGTGCGGCGCGGGCCAGTGCACCTCGACCGAAGCGACATTCGTCGAGCCGGTCCAGTCCATCTGGGGCGGAATGCCTGCGTCCCCAGGGCTGCGCCAGTAGGTCTTCCACCCGTCCTCCAGGAGGATGCGCAATCCGGCGGGAACCGTCTCCAGGTCACCCGTGGCATTCACCGGGGACAGGATCTGCGTGTGCGATGCCTGGCTTGCCGAGACCGGTCCGGCGGCCGCGTCGGCGGAGGCCGGAGCCAGCATGGCGACGAGGGTCGCCGCGATCGACGCCAGCACGTGGCGCCGCATCAGAAAGGAGAGCATGTCATGGTCCGTGAGCAGGGTCGAGCCAACGGGCACCGCGCCCTGCGGGCGGCGGTGTCCGGCGATCCGGTCACGAAAGGCAATGGCGAGACAGGCAATGCCCGTTCGCGTAGAAGGCTCCGTGACCGCTCAGGCGGACGGACGCGGCGGAGGCAGGTCCGGAGTGGTGGAGATGCCGCGCGACGGGTCGTCGGTCACGAAGCCATGCGCGTCGGCGTCCGCGGAGGGCGGAGGAATAGCGAATGCGGCCGTGGGCAGGCCGCCGCAGACCGTGATGCATTGAACCGTGGAACACCGCGCCAGACCGGGCGCGTTCCCGTTGCGGCCGCAGGGCCGCTCGGCGTCACGGGCGGTAGACACGAACTCCTGCACGATGGTTTGCCGCTGGTCCGCCACCGCGGTGACCACCTCCGACCTCTGGGCGAAGGCCGCACCGGGAAACGCCTTGACGGAGCCCGAACCGGCGGCGGCAACCAGCGCGGCCAGCATGAGCAGGCCCGCCACCAGTCTTCGAACCATGGTCGCCGTGCGATCCAACAGCGTCTCCCCGATGTGCTCCCTTGAGGCCAACCGCGATATGGACGTGGCCGCACCCCTACCCTGCTCACCCTTCCGCGAGCGGTGGCGGGATGCCGCGTCAATCCTGTCGTCAGTGCCGCATCACCGATGGAGCCACTCTGGCCCCTGCCTGTTCGGATCGCAAGCAAATCCATTAGACATTAGGAAACTACGTTCTATCGGCTGCGCCCCGACTTGGCTGGCGTGCCGATACGGATCTCTGTTTCCCTAACGAAGGACAATCATCATGGTGGCCATGTGGAGTGCCCAACTGTCGGTGATTTACCACCTCGGTTTCGGGCGGCACTCCACATGCGTCGGTCGCCCGTTTTTGAGCGACAACTCGTATGTCGTCCGGTGATCGCCGCAGGAAAGAGCGCGCGGTCAGCGCCGTCGCCAGTACCAGACACCGGAACGGAGGGAGAGGTGTGCCAGCGTCGCCACGCTCGGCGTTGCGGGGTGCGCGCTGCCCGTAAGCTCTTGAAGTGCTAGCCGTTTGGAGAGGTTGGTTGGGGGACTAGGACCCCCAACTGACATCTCCTGAAACCCTTGCCAGCATTGGCTCACCACGGTCTCGGCGCCAAACAACAGCACAGAGATGGCACAGTCGGATGGCACATTCAAGCCGGCCAATCGGGCAGTACAGAGAGGCGGGTGGCCCGGAAGAACGGTTCATTGGACTGCCTGTACGTGGTCCACAACATCGAGGCCGCAGAAGTCCAAGAAATGCGGCTCCCTCCTGCCCCTTGGCACCCCGATCACACACCCGAAACCAAACACCTTGGGCCTAACGGAAAAATGTACTTCCCCGGCATGCAGACTGACACCGCCGAGCCTAAACAATGACAAATGGGAGCCATGGGTAGCTGGTGAGGGAGCTGAGACGCCCTGGTGTGGCGGTGAGGGTGTTCCAGGCGTCGCAGCAGGCCTGGACGACGGCGTCGTAGTCGTCCAGGAGCCGATGGGAGAGGAAGCGCTCGCGCAGGTGCAGCCAGACGCACTCGACCGGGTTCAACTCGGGACTGTAAGCGGCAGCGGCACGAACGCAACGTTGTCCGGCACGACCAGCGCCCGCGCTCCATACCAGCCGGCCTGGTCGAGCACGAGCACTGCGTGGACGTCCGGTTCCAGGCTCCTGGAGAAGCCGTCCAGGAACAGGCTCATGGCGGCGGTGGAGACGGTCGGCATTACCAGCGCGAAGTCGGCGCCGCTGGCCGGGGAGACGGCGGCGTAGAGGTAGGCGGAGGTGAAGCGCTTGTCGCACAGCCCGGCCGGACACTGCCCGCGCTCCCACCAGAAATGCGTGGTGCGGCCCTTCTGACCAATGCAGGCTTTGTCTGGAACCAGAGCTGGAGGCGGCGGTCAGGGTGTGCGGCCGCCGCGGCCTTCAGGGCTTCGCGCAGCCCCTTTTTTGGAACGCGGCTTGCGCCTTGGCGTCGGACTGCGGGTGACGGGGCCGTGTCTTCTGCGTCAACAGCCCTGACCGCCGCACAATGCGCGACAGGCTGGCTGGATGCAGCGTCTTGGCGAAGCGTTCGGCGATCACCTCGCACAAGATCGGCAGGGTCCACTCCTCGCAGCCTTGCCGCTTGGGATCGCGGCCGACGAGGACCATCGCCTTGAGCATCGCCAATTCACCCTCGCTCAGCCATTCCCGCCGACCGGGTGGCGGACGACCACTCAGTTCGGCCACACCCTCAGCGTTGTACCGCACCACCGCATTGCGCAGGGCTTGGCGGTCCATGCCGGCCGGACGCGCTGCCTCACCTCGGCTCATTCCATCAAGAGCATGGGCGATGGCGAACATCCGTGCCGCCACCCGCCTTCTTCGCTCCCGCCGCGCCGAGGCGCGCGACTCGCTGGTGTTCAGGTCTTCCCGGAACGTCAACGCCGCTGCCATCCGCTCTTTCCCATCGAAATGAGGAATCGAATCATCGTTCGCTCGACTTGGGAGTCCCCTTCAGTGAGTCAGCGCCTCCGCTGGCCGGTATGACACACACAAGGCCGCAATCCCGCTGTGAAGGGGTGGCATTGGATCAGCGGTTCTTTCAAATCATGCGCAGCCAAGCAGAGGTTGAGTGGGCGGCACAGGAAAGTCGGTGGCAGGCGCAGGCTTGCTCGCAGGCCAGGAAGACCACGGAGGGAGAATGCTTTTTGCATCACTCAGCACCTTGTGCGCAAGTCAATCGACATTTATTGAGCCGGGCCAGTTCCGATCGACGCCACACCACGTCAGGCACTCACCGCGCCGATTGCGCGTTGCATTGAGACATGCTACTAGAGCGGATATAAAGTGGCAATTTTACCGAGCGATGATGAGAAATGTGATTACTCAATCGGTTTGGATGCGCTCCGATGCGGGAGCCGTGCTGCCGGCGCAGTTCTTGCCCAACCTGCACGTAGCTAAATACCACAGCGGATTGGGTAAACTCGCAATGTACTGAGGCAGCCATTTCGTGCGAAACGACGGCGTGGGAGAAGTCTGTGTTTGTAAAAGCCCGCATCGGTGAAAACGCTTCGCTCGGCATTGGGAAGCTCATCCATCAGCATGGCCAATCCTGCACAGTCGAGTATTTTGACGCGCCGTTTGCAGACGGAATATTACACACCTACCATACTAGTGAGATTGAACCGATTACGCTTCCCGGGCAGACGCGCCTTTACTATTTCAATCCAAGAACTGGAGCTTGGGAGATCGGACGACTTCTAGAGGATTTGGAAGATCGTCTGCACGTTAGATTTCCGAACGGCTCAGACCGTCTGCTGCCTGCCAGTGAGGTGTTCGTCCGCTGGGCACGTCCAATCACTGATCCAACGCCCTTCCTTGCTAGCCGGATCAACGAAACGCCGCATTTCGCCGATGGGCGTAGCGGGTTCGTCCGCTCGATCATGGCCCAGCGCGCCGTGACGATGGGTATGTCCGCGCTCGCTTCCTCTGCCGTGGAACTCGAGGCACATCAGATCGAGGTAGTCCGCCGTGTCCTACAGGATCCTGTGCAGCGATACCTGCTAGCGGATGAGGTGGGGCTCGGCAAGACGGTCGAAGCCGGCGTCTTAATCCGGCAATGCGTCCTCGACTTCGGCGGCCACGGGATGATCGTGGTGATCGTACCAGACGCGCTGGAAGCCCAGTGGCGTACTGAACTCGTATCCAAGTTTTTCCTTGGCCATTGCTTGGACAAGCTCATCCACGTGCTGCCACTCAGCGGCCATGAACGCATCAAGTCCCTGCTCCGCGGCGCGTCTATGCTGGTCATCGACGAAGCGCACCACCTGACAGGCAAGCCCGCGGGGCCTGAGGGGGCGCTATATGCGGACGTCGCCGCCGCGGCGCCGGACATCGAACGCGTGTTATTGCTCTCGGCGACGCCCGCGCTCCATAACGAGCGGGGTTTTCTGGAGATACTCCACCTCCTGGACCCCGACACTTACCCATTGGACGACGAGGCTGGACTCCGCCGCCGCATCGAGAACCGGCAAGTGCTCGCGGGCATCGTCGCTGGGTTGGCCCCCGAGAATGTTCTCTACCTTGACCCCACGCTGGACGAACTCACAGCCTTGTTTGCGGACGACCGACTGCTCCAGGAGCATGTCACCGCCCTACGGGAGATCGCGAACCGCCTGCCCTCAGAGGACGACCCGGACCTCGTCGCGGCAATCGGGCGGGTCCGCGCGCATGTGGGCGAGATCTATCGCCTCCACCGCCGCATCTTAAGACACCGGCGTCGTACCATCGTCGGCTTGACGCCCGGCCGATCGGGCGCGACCCGCATTGAATATGGATGTCCCGCGACTGCAAGGGCCTGTGAAGCGGCGGAGGCATGGCGGTTCGACGAGTCGACGGCGGCCGACGACGGTGGCGCGCACGTGGAGCGGGGGACGGCTTTCCTCCAGGTCCTGGACCGTATCGCGGAGTATGCCTGCTCAGGGAGCGGGACAGTCGGCGGTTTGGCGCGGCGTGCGGACTTGGTCGGCGACATCGAGAGGTTTGCGACGATCAATCGCCGGCTGTCCGGGCGTGAGGCATTCGATGCTCGCGCGGATGCCCTAGTCGAGGCGCTGAAGAAAAATCTCAGGCCGAAGCAGCAATTCGTGGTCTTCTGCTCGGAAAGCGAAACCGCGGATGCCCTGGCTGCGCTGCTCCATAAACGGCTCGGCGTCCCCGTGGACCGTCATGATCCTGGCAAGGAAGACTGGCTCGCCTTCAACAGCGACACCGGACGCCCCCTCCTCGTCTGCGACCGCCGGGCCGAGGAGGGGCTAAATTTGCAGGGCGGCCGCAAGACGGTCGTCCATTACGATCTGCCCCTCAATCCGAATCGCGTGGAGCAGCGACTTGGGCGCGCCGACCGCTACGGCTCTGGAGACGCCGTCCGCTCGCTTGTCCTAGTCTGCCGCGACAACCCGTTCGAGACCGCTTGGGTGGACTATCTCGATCGTGCCCTGCGGGTGTTCGACCGTTCGGTCGCCAGCCTCCAATACCTCATTGAGGAGACAACCCGCGGCCTCTGCGGAGCGTTGTTCCGCGAGGGCGCCGAAGCGGTCACCGACCTTACCCAGTCGAGCGCGGGTGAGGACGGCACTATCGAGCGTGAGATCCGCAACCTCGACCAGCAGGACGCCTTGGATGCGCTGGGCGCCCCGCCGGTTGACACGCTGGACGCGCTTGCAGAGGTGGATGACGATTGGCGTGAGCTCGACCACGCCGCCTCCGCGTGGATCGAGTTCAACCTCCAGTTCAGCCGTGTCGACGGCCAAGCGGACATGGGCCGTTCTGGAGCCGAGGCTGATCCGTTCTCCTATAGGTACATAACGCACCAGCCACATACGCTGGTGCCGCTTGAAACCTTCTATGAACGCTGCGCGACGTCGATCGACAAGGCGTCGATGGGCAAGCGCGGGCGCGTGTTGAAGACTGTCCCGCTGACCTACCGGCGCAAGACCGCACTCAGCCGGGAGGGCAGAGCCGCCCATGCCCGCCTCCTGCGGTACGGCGACCCTTTCATCACCGGTATGTGGAACCTCACACAGGACGACGACCGTGGGCGGTCGACGGCATTCTGGCGCTTCTTTCCCGGCCTCCGGACCGAGGGAACCGCACACTTGTACTTC
Organism: Azospirillum sp. TSO5; assembly: GCF_003116065.1. Lineage (NCBI taxonomy): Bacteria > Pseudomonadati > Pseudomonadota > Alphaproteobacteria > Rhodospirillales > Azospirillaceae > Azospirillum > Azospirillum sp. TSO5. The sequence goes on from NZ_LGQY01000072.1 coordinate 53,992, forward strand.
CGCTTCGACTTCATCGTCGAGCCAGACCTCACTTGCGCGCGTGCCGTCTTGGCGGGCGCCGGGAAGTTGAGCGATTCGGCGCAGGCTGCAATCAAGCGGAGAGGAGACATGGCCCTTCCGCCAACTTTCCAGACAATATGGCTTGACCAGGAACTCGAGCCAGTCACGGACGAAGCTGATTTAGCGAGGCTGGTACTTCCCTATCGCCCCGAAGCGCAGCCCCAGGGCGGTCGGGATTACAACCTCAACCCCAGTCGTTGGCGGAACATCGCGCGGCTGGGCCTGCCGCAACTGACGGATTGGCCGGCCACCTGCCAAGCGGCGCGCAGGCGCGCCGAAGAGGTGCTGGGCGACCTACCCACGTTCCGCGATCTTATCAAGGGGGCACTGTTGCGGTCCAATCGTGTTGACCAGGAGCGCCTTGGACATTTGCACGCCCGCGCAGATCGGCGAGGACTACCCACCGACCAAGCGGATTGGGCACTCGAGCGCGATCTCTCGGCAGCGCTCAGCCAGGGGATCGCCTCGCCGTCAATCATGGTGGACGCGGTTGTCGCAAGTTTTGTGTGCGGTGACGCGGCAGCAACCGCCACGGTGGACAGGCGGGACTGATGGCGTCGCTCGACTTCGAGACGCTGCACGACGTCCTTGAGGGTTGGCCGCTCACGCCGGTGCCGGCGCGCGGCGCCGACGGCGTATTCGATAGGATCCGGCAAATCCTGTTCCAGGCGCAGCCATTGGGGAGGCCCGCGCGTTTCTCCGACTTGATGTCGCTCCTCCGGCATGCCCTTCGCCGCCGTACCCTCCAAACAGGCGCGACGGCCCGCCTGCGGGTCCCAGCGGATGGGGATTGGCCCTCCCGCGACGACTGGGCCCGTTTCGGCGTCCGCGCGCAGTCAGTCGCCGTCGCACGATACCTGATCGAAGCGGTTGCCTGGGCGCCTGCGTGGATGGACGCCGAGGACACCCCCCTTTTCGAGGACGCTTTCGCGGAACGGGACGTCCGCATCGACCGGCGCCGTGCGATCGACCCTTTCCTCGCGGAGGCAAGCGGTTTCACCACCTACATGTCCGCGGGCCAGCGCGAGGCGGTGCGCAGCGCTTTCCTCTTGCCGCCCGGCGAGACACTTGTCGTCTCCCTCCCTACAGGGTCGGGCAAGAGCTTCGTGGTTCAGGCACCCGTGCTGACGCGGGGCCTGGAAGGCCCGCTCACCATCTGCGTCGTGCCGACGACCGCACTCGCGCTCGATCAAGCGCGGCAGATGGAAAGCCTACTGAAGGACCGACATCCGCGCCTTGAGATTCCAACGCTTGCTTGGCATGCGGGGTTGACCGACGACGAGCGGTCCGCCGTGAAGTCGGCGATCCGTCAAGGGACGCAAGGCATCCTCTATTCCTCCCCGGAGGGTGTGACCGGAGCGTTGCTCCCGGCGCTCTACGACGCTGCGCGGGACGGATTGCTCGCCTATCTCGTCGTCGACGAGGCGCACCTCGTCAGCCAGTGGGGTGATGGCTTCCGGCCCGCATTCCAGATGCTCGCAGGCGTTCGGCGGGGCTTGCTGGGCGCATGCGGGGCGGTACCGTTCAAGACCGTGTTGATGTCTGCCACCCTGGCGCCTGACACCGTCGCTACGTTCGACACACTGTTCGGCCCAGCCGAGACCGTCCAAATGGTCTCCTCGATCCACCTGCGTCCGGAACCGCAGTATTGGATGCACAGGGAGGACGACGAGGACGCGAAGGCAGCGAAGATCCTGGAGGCCGTTCGGCACGCGCCACGCCCCTGCATCCTCTATGTGACGAAGCGGGACGACGCCCGTGATTGGCTGACCCGCTTGCGTCGTGCCGGCTTTGCGCGGTCCGAGTGCTTCCATGGCGAAACCAACGACGCTGACCGTCGGCGAATCGTCGACCAATGGGCGCGGAACAGTCTCGACATCATCGTGGCGACATCGGCCTTCGGCGTCGGCATCGACAAGCGCGATGTCCGTACCGTGATCCACGCGACGGTCCCAGAGACGCTCGACCGTTTCTACCAGGAGGTTGGGCGCGGTGGCCGTGACGGTCGCGCGTCCGCCTCCTTGCTGATCTACTCCGCCGTGGACCGGGAGATCGCCGATAATCTGGCCGCTCCTTCTCTCATCAGCGAGGAACTCGGGTTTGAGCGATGGTCGGCAATGTCGGGCAGTGCTAGGGCGCTCGACCCGATGGGGACCCTGCTCGAGGTCAACCTCAGCGTTGTTCCGCCCCGGCTCAACCGCGAGACCGACTACAATGCCGCTTGGAACATGCGCACGCTGATCATGATGGCTCGTGCAAACATGCTCGAACTGCGGTCGCTCCCACCTGAAACGCTTGCGCGGCAGGAGGGTGAGGCCGAGGCGGCCTATGAACTGCGTGCCGATCTGTACTGGGCCCGATACTTCACGCGTGCGGTCGTCCAAGTCTCCGAGGTTACCCATCGTAACCGGGACGCGTTTGACGTGCGTATCAGCGCCGAGCGCGAACGCTCGTTCAAGGCCGCCGAGGCCGGCCGCGGCCTTTTGGACAGGCTGCTCAGTGGCGCGGCCGAGGTCTCCGACCTGCTCCATGAACTCTATACGAGCCACGCACCACGCCGTACCGTTGTGGTGTCGCGCGCCTGTGGCGGCTGTTCGGTCGACCGCAGGAGGGACGGGCCCAACGTCCGCTACGCCGAGCCGGCCTCGTTCGGCATCGAGGGCGTGGAACCCTGTGACACCCGCCTGTTCCAGGAACGGTTCCCCCACCTTGACGCCGCCGCCCCGGTTTTGCTGCCGCTGCCGGGTACATTGAAAGCGGCGGAGGTCGTCGCAATCCTTGCGGACCTCGTGTCGACCTTCGGCATTCGGGAGATCGCGGTCCCCGACGCCATGCGCGGCCTCGAGGGACTGACACTCCTCCACCGGAACGCCCGCGATGGCATCCTCTTCGTGCAATCGACCGACGAGGAGGAGGCCACGGGCCCCACTGCATACCGCGTCGCCCGCGCCTCGCTCCTCGCCTCAGGTCCGATGCCCGAGCACCTCCTCCTGCTCGAGAGGCCACTGCACGTCATCCTGGTGCCCCCAGCGGCACCCGATCCCCATCACCCGGGCCGGCGACTGGCCGAGACTGGGACCAACGTCCTCTCATTCGACCAGTTCAAAGCCGGGGCACGCCGATGAGCATCCTCAACATGCCGAGCGACGGGCTATTCAATGTCGCTGTGGTCTTGGTCCGCGCGCTCGTCCGTTTCGGTCCCAGGCCGCGTGATGAACTTCTTCTCTCATGTGGGTTCGGCGTCGACGCGATTGATCCCGCGCAACTCACCCGAACCCTCAACCGTTGGACGGAACTGGGCCTCTTCGCCGCCGAAGGCGCAATGGTTACTTTGCGTGAGCCCTACCGCGCAGAACTGGGGAAGGCACCCGACATCGCGGAACGGCGCCTCCCGAAGGTCATGCGCATGATCGCGCTCGCACCTGAGAACAACCTCCGGTTCTGGGAGGCCGAGGAAAACAAGAGCGCGGACCTGAGCCGCGGCTTGTCCTGGATCCTGGCCCAGGACGTCTACACACTCGACACGGGATCACACAGCAAAATCCAGGCCCTTGAAGCCAAACAAGTGGCCGACAAATCCAGATGCATGCTTCAGAACGACACGCGGTGGAACGGCCTGCGAACCTGGATGATCTATCTTGGATTTGCGCGGGGCGGGCCACAGGTGACAGTGGACCCGACCCACGCATTGCGGGAGGCGCTGCCGGACATCTTTGGCGACGAGCGCGTGCTTCCTGCGCGGGTTTTCGTGGACCGCGTGGCTCAGGCGCTGCCGGTCTTCGATGGCGGCGCGTACCGACGTCAGGTAGAGGGCACCCTGACGGGGCCAAGCTGGACGCCGCCGCCCGACGGGATGCTCTCGACCTCCTTCTCGCGAGCGATCAAACGCCTTGACCATGAAGGCCTGGTCGCGGCTGAACAGCGAAGCGACACCGAGGACGGTGTGTCCCTGGTTGGCGCGAACCAGCGGCGGTGGCGGCGCATGACGCATGTCCGCCGTATTCTCGACGATAAGGGGGAATGATGCCCGCGAGCTACTGGCCCAAGGCCGATGCGGTCAACGCCTGCATCAAGAACGAGGCCGAAACCGCCGACGTCTCGGTCCTGCTCGCGGTCCACCAGCCTACGCTCCTAGTGAAGCGCGCCGAGGGTAACGGGGCCGAGGCGCCAGCGACCGAGCAGGACCTGCTCGACGCGTTCACCTCCGAAGACGTGCCCGGCGGCTACCTCCTCGTCCCCGTCACAGGCGTGTCGGGCGCTGGCAAGTCGCACGTTATCCGTTGGCTCGACGCGCAGTTGCAGCGTTCGGCGATGCGCGACCGGTTCCACATCATCCGCATTCCGAAGAGCGCCAGCCTGCGCAAGGTGGTCGAACTCATCCTTGATCCGCTCAAGGACGACCCGCGCTACGCAAAGCCGCGGCAGGACCTTTCGCGCGCGGTCGCCGAGGTCAACGTCACGGATGCCGTCGTTACCTTCAGGGCCCACCTTGAGAATGCGTTGAGAGCACGGCGCGAACAGATGCTGGCCGAGTTCCGGGAGCATCCCGATCGGGCGCATCTCAAGGCGCTGATCGCCCATGCCGGCGACCTCCCCCGGCTCTTCACCGATGCCGCGCTCGAGAAGCATTTCATGGACAACGTCCTTTCCCGGGTCGTCGCGCGGGCGCTGAACGGCCGTGACGGCGATGCGGACGAGGAGGATAGCCTCTCGCGTTTCACAACAGCCGACCTCCGCCTCCCTGATGGAGCCCCCCTTGACCAGGCGGCCGAAAGGGTCAGACAGTACTACGTGCGGAACATCTCCTCGGTGGGACCGGAGCGTCTGCAGCCGGTGATCGAGTTGCTGAACAGTGCGATCGACCCCGCGATCGGCAACGTCTTCCAACTCGAGCAGAGTACGGGCGGCATCACGCTTCAGGACATCATCCTTGCGGTCCGGGAGACGCTGCTCAAAGACGGAAAGGACCTCGTACTGCTCGTCGAAGACTTTGCGGCCCTTGCGGGCATCCAGGAGGTGCTGCTCAAGGTCTGCATCCAGGAAGGGGAGTACGAAGGAAGGAAGGTACGGGCGACCATGCGCACCGCGCTGGCGCTCACCGATGGTTACCTTAGTTTCCGGGACACGATCCTGACGCGCGCGCGCCGCGAGTGGGTGGTCGGCGGCCGGCAGCAAAGCGACGAGGAGATCAAGGCGGCCGTGGTCGAGATGGTGGGCGCCTACCTCAACGCGGCGCGGTGGGGCACCGACGACCTTCGCCGGCACTTCCAGCGCCACGGAGACGAGAGATCGCTCACCGGGTGGCTGCCGTCATGGCGCGACGAGGCCCTCGACGAGGCCGGGAGTGCGGCCGTTGCCGCGTTCGGGTACAGCAATAGGGGCGACGCACTCTTCCCGTTTAATCGCGATGCAATACACCTCCTTACCGCCCGCCACCTGGAAAAGGGCGGGCGGTTGGAGCTCAACCCGCGCCGCGTCATCAACGAGATCCTGCGGACTACGCTCCTCATGCGCGACAGCTTCGAGGCGCACGGGTTCCCGCCCGGTGAGTTCCAGAGTTTCCGGCCGAACGCGAGCCTCGCCGGCTGGATTAAGCAAGCGCACCAGCCGGAACCCATCGCCCGCCGGCTCTCGAGCCTCCTCGCGGTTTGGGGCGGCAACCCGGCCGATCACGCAATGATCGCCCACATCCACCCGCAGGTCTTCACGGCCTTCCACCTGCCGACACCGGCCGAGATCGCCAACATCGATTTCGTTCCCGAAAAGGGTCCCGATGATCTCAGCCCGCGGGAAGGGGGAGCCGGCACCACCGACAACCTATCGTCCCTGACTTACCTGACGCCTGTCCTGACGCACGTGCCACAGGTCCAATCCCAGGACCCCAAGGTCGCAGACATGCGCTACAAGCTTGAGAAGTGGTCTGGGGGGAGCCAGCTCGAGCAGAAGGACGCGAACGAACTCCGCAAGGCACTCATGGACATGGTCCGGGACGCCGTGGACTGGCCAAGCCTTCGCATCCGCCCCATCGACTTGCCTCCGGGCTGGATTGAGATACCCCAGGCGCGCGGCAACGTGAACAGCCGCATCGCCGTGTGCAAGGATGCCAAGGACGAAGACGGGTCGGTCCGGGCAGGCCTGCTCGGGGCGTTCCGCTACGTGCTGAACAATCGGCGTTGGTCCTACCCCGAGGCTGACGACGACTACGTCGCGAGCGCCATGATCGTCGACCGCCTTGTCGCCCAACTCGTGCCCCTGCTCGTCAAGGCCACGGAAGCGCAGGTTGCCGGTCTCGGGCGCGCCCTCGTCACGCAGGCACGGATCATGGGGCTGGAGCCCGCTATACGCCTATCCAGCCCCGAGAGCGTGCTGAAGGCACTCTTCTCGACATCGGGGACCATGGCGGGACAGGGCTTTGATGATAATTGGGACCGATTGCGAACGAACGCCAGCGCCACCATTGAGGGGAAGCCTGGACGCGAGAGGCTCCAAGCGGAAGTGCTCGAGCGTGTGGCCTGTTTCCAAGGAACTGGCAAGACCCCGTTCGCGGTCGACATCGTGCGCCTCCTCGACGTGCTTGGCGACGAGGAAGCGGCGAAGATTGGCAGCGAGCAGTTGCCCGACGAGGTCAAGATTTTCGTGCGCCCGATCTCCGAGGCACGGCTCTGGGGCCAGATCACGGGCGTCGTGGCCAAGCTGAAGGGGTTCACTGCCGAGATCGGCGCCTATGTTGACGAGGGCTTCGACAAGACGACCTTTGTTGCCGACCTCCAGGAGGTCGTCCGCCTGATCGGCGCGACGGGTACGCCGGTCGCCTTGAAAACGCCGATCCGTGACTTCGAGCGGCAACTGGTTGAATTCCAGAGCAGTGCGATCAAGGATCTCGTCGGCAAGGCCAAGATCATCGTCGAGGCCGACCGCGAGCAACTCCCGAAGGTTCTAAATGCGTTGGGTGCACTCGACGTCGGACTGATCGGCCGCACCATGACGTTCCTGCAGCTTGCCACCGATCTGGTAGCGGCCACCGAGGCGGCGGTCGCCCGGGAGGAGGCCAGCCGGGGGCAGGTCGACCCCCTTGGCCTTGCCGCAGAGATCAGGGGCTTACTCGTGACCGTCGCGGGCGAAGCAGCCTATGAAGGGGCGGCACAATGAACACGGCACTGCCGGCACGGGTCGCGGCTCTCCGCGAACGGCTTACCCGACTGCACCAGACGGGCGCCGACGTCGCCGAGGCGTCCGAGCTCGAGGGCCTTCGGGCCGATCTCGCGGTACGCGCCGCGCGGCTTGTCCCTCAGCTGGAAAAAGGGAGGCTTCTGGGGGAAGCCGCCATCGTAGTCCCGGAACCCGCCAGCCTTACGGAAGTACGCAAAAAGGCCTTGGGCATCCAGGCCAAGTTCTCTGCCGTCCCCCGTGCGGCCACGCTCAAGAAGGGGCAGGCGTGGCGGACAATGCTCGAGCAGATCGACACTGCCGGCCGAGACCTCGCCAACACCGTTATGGCCGCGTGGAAGGGACATCGGTCGGTAGTCTTCGCCGGTGAGACCCCTGGGGCCATCGAAACGAAGCTTGCCAAGACAAAAGCCAACACCGAGGCACTCAGAGTTTACGAAACCCTTTATCATCAGTTCAAGATCGCGTTTGATTCCTTGCCCGCAGACTGGGCGGCAATCGAGCGCGCCCGCAGGCTCGGCGGGGAACTCGAGGCCGCAGCCAGGGTGTTCGATTTCAACGTGCCAGCCGAGGTGAAGTCATTTCTCGAAGCCGTGCAATCTGTGAGCGGGGCACCGCTCGACCTGCTGACGCCCGCGGTGCTGGAGTGGCTCCGCGAGAATGGCGGCACGGACGGCTACCGCGTCAGATCGGCGGACCGCACATGAAAGCGGATGAAGAACTCCTCCTCGCGGCCCTCGACAGGATCGAACAGCGCGAGGCGCGCCTCCTCGCCTGGGGATTGGTGGACGGGTTCCTGACGGTGGGCGAGGTGAGCGATCTCGTCGACCCTCTGCTCGACGACCCGACCTATGCCGACGGTCTAAGTTTCGTCAGTGTTGCCGAGGTTATTAGCGCCCTGAGGGAGCGGGCTCTCCTGTTCGACGTCGGCCGGATTGGGGAGCCCCGGTACCGGTCCAGGATGGCGGAGGCTGTGCGCCTGTTCTTCAGGCTTCGCCAACTTTTCCCGAAGCATAGCGGCGCCATCGGCTGGCAGGTCGCGCCGACGCTCGTCGCCGACTTCCGCTTCAGTTGGCGGCGCCGGCGCTATCCGCGTCGCGAGGTGTCGGCCGACGACGCCCGCAGCCGTATCCAGATGGCTACGCCCGACAACTTCGCGCGCGAGACGTTATCAGCGCTGATTGACAGCTACGGAACCGAGTTCAAGCTCGCCAAGTTCCAGGTAGATGCCGCCGCCCGCATCCTTTCCGGTTTCGAGCAACCCCGCTCGATCGGCACCCTGGTTAGTGCTGGAACCGGCAGCGGCAAAACTCTGGCCTTCTACCTTCCGGCCCTCTCCCGCATCGCTTCGCACATCCGCCGCGACCTCCCTGGTAGCCACTGGGTCAAGGTTCTGGCCGTCTACCCGCGCAACGAACTGCTCAAGGACCAGTTCGCTGAGGTGTACGGCCAAGCCCGTCGTCTCGACGCCGACCTTGCCAACAAGAACTGCCGGAAGATTCTGATCGGCACCCTCTTCGGCCCGACCCCTTACAATGCCGCCGACGCCGAGGAGCGTGCCGGTTGGCGTCGCCACGCGGGAGGTCTGATCTGCGACTATCTCCGCTGTCCCGACGGTGACTGCGACGGCGAAATGCTGTGGCGCAGCCAAGACCGCTCGGCCGAGACGGAACGGCTTGTGTGCCTGGCATGCGGCGCCGCAATCGAGAGTGACGAAGTCATTCTCACGCGGCAGCGCCTCGAGCGCGAGTGCCCAGACATTCTCTTCACTACCACCGAGATGCTGAACCAGCGCATGGGCGACAACCGCATGCGGCACCTCTTCGGGTTGGGAGAACGGCGCAGTCGCGCGGTCGAGATGATGCTGCTCGACGAGGTGCATACCTATTCAGGGGCACCCGGAGCGCAGGTCGCCTTCCTACTCCGACGTTGGCGCAGGATGCTGCGCAGCCCGGTTGCCTTCGTGGGTCTGTCGGCAACGCTGGCCGACGGCGAGAGGTTTTTCGCACGCCTCACGGGGCTGGGCTGGCAGGCGGCCAAGGAGATCGCGCCGCGTTCCCGGGACATGGTCGCCGAAGGAGCTGAGTACCTGCTCGCGTTGCGCGGCGACCCGGTTTCACGGACCGCCCTGCTCTCGACCACCATCCAGGCGTCGATGCTCCTGTCCCGCATGCTGGACGCGCCCAGCACCCGCAAGAGCGGCGGCATATACGGCGAACGCCTCTTTCTGTTCGCGGACAACCTCGACGTCATCAACCGCATGTACTTCGCCATGCTCGATGCAGAGGGCCGGCTGAGCAATGGGCGCGTCGACCAGAGGCGGCACCCGAACGGAGGCTTGGCCGTCCTGCGTTCCCCCATGGCGAGCGAACATCGAAAGCTTCATGGCCAGGATTGGCAGGCGGCCGTAGACATTGGGCACTCTCTTCAGCCTAACGACCGGAAGGCGGTCGGGCGCGTCATGTCTATGGATCCCGGCGTCGGCAGCAACCTGGACATCATCGTCGCCACCGCGTCGCTCGAGGTCGGTTTCAACGATCCCCTCGTCGGCGGCGTGATCCAGCACAAGGCGCCCAATGACGTCGCACAGTTCCTACAGCGCAAAGGACGCGCCGGCCGGTCGCGCGGGATGCGCCCCTGGACGGTGGTGGTCCTTTCCGATTACGGCCGCGACCGTGTCGCATATCAGGGCTACGACCTGCTGTTCGACCCAGAGGTGCCGGCGCGCACGCTCCCAATCGGAAACCGATACGTCAAACGGATGCAGGCGGTCTACGCGACCCTTGACTATCTGAGCCTGTTTATGGGCAGGACCGAACTCGGCAGCGTCTGGACAAACCTCTGTGGTCCAGCGACCCACGCGAGGCAGCGGGGCCGCCAGGCAAAGCTGGCCGAGTTGTTGCGCGGGATCCTCGCGGACGAAGCTCACTTGGAGCGTTACACCGACTATCTTTGCAAGTCGCTCCACCTCGACCGCGACGAGGTCGAGGTGCTGCTCTGGGACCGCCCAAGGCCCCTCCTGACTGAAGTCCTGCCAACCGCCTTGCGCCGCCTGGAAACGGAGTGGCGCGCCTTCGGGGACACAGGCGCGGACTACCAAGTGCGCAACTCGCCCTTGCCCGAATTTGCGCCTGCCAACCTCTTCAGCGAGTTGAACCTACCAGAGGTCGAGATCGTGCTAGGGCAGTCGGGCAGCGCGACGCCCGAGCGCGTCGCTATGCCAATCGCCCAGGCGATGCGGGAATACGCGCCGGGGCGCGTCTCGCGCCGGTACGGGATTAGCCACGCACTTGAAAGGCACTGGATCTGTCCGCAACTCGGACCAAACCGTGCACAGCGGTTCGCGCTCGAGCCTTACGTGCAGGCGGACCACCTCGGTGACTGGCAGGTCCGTGCGGGGAGCCAAGCCGTGCGCCTTCCTGTCTACCGGCCGCGCGCGCTCTCGGTCCAGCAACCGCCCTCCACGTTCACCGACACCTCGAACGCCCGTCTCCTGTGGCGGTCCCAGGTGGTCGCGCGCCAGGAGGGGCTCATCTTGTCGCCGCCAAGTGGCTGCCCCTGGGCGCGCCACATCGCGGATGTCCGGTTCCACACGCACCAGAACTCCAGCCCCGTCGAGGTGCGGCGCATGGCGGTCGGCAGCGACGCAGAGATCCGCCGCCTGGACGGAACGTCCTGCAGGAAGGAGTTCAGCTTCGAAATGCGTCAAGGGGACGCGGCATTGGGGTTCAGCCTCGGTGTTGACGCCCTCTGTCTGCGCCTCCGGTTCCCTGATACCCTCTGGTCGGATCCCAGTCTGGAAAGCGACCTTCTCAAGCAGGCCGTTCGCACCGCGCGTTTCCAGGACATGGCAGTGGTTGGCCCTTCTCTCGCGACCGTCGACAACCGCTTCGCCCGCGAATGGCTCGCCCACCTGCTGCTGGCTGCGATTAGCAACGAGGCCATGGCAAGCGCCGTTGGCATGGACGAGGCGGCAGCCCGACTCGAGAACGGTCTCGCTGAAATCGGGCTTAACGAGACGCTGGACATCCTCTTCCAGTCGCCGATCGTCGATGACCCTACCGGCCAAGGCAACACGCAGGACAGGCTCCGGCAGGATCTCGCCGCACATATCGCCGACCCGGTGGTCCGCGCCGGCCTGTTCGACCTCGCAAGAATTCTGTGGTCGCCCATAGGGGTGGATTGGGAGCCATGGTTGCGGGAGCGCTTTGCAGCGACGATTGCCGCGGCCGCCCTCAACGCCATCCTCAGCCTCTGCCCCGAGATCGATGCCGCAGGCTTGGTTGTCGACCTGGACGCCGGCCCCCGCGAACCGGATGACGTTCTCGCAGGCCAAGCCCCCGCAGAGATCTGGATCACCGAGAACGCGCCTGGCGGAAACGGCCAGATCGAAGAGGTGCTGCGGCAATACGTCGAGGACCCACGCCGCTTCTTCAGCCTGATGACCGCAGCGCTGCGTGACAACGATTTCGCCCTCAGCGATCATCAGTTACAACGGTTCCTCCAAGAGGTCGTCCACGACAACCCTGGCGGCGACCTCGCGGCCGCTGCCGAGGCCTTCCGCTCTGCGTGCGGCGCGGCGGAAAGTCACCGCGCCCTCGCGATGCTTCGCGATACGCTGGCTGCCGAGGGGTTCGCTACCTACCACGCCTTCATGGTCGCCCTCCTCAACCGCGTGCTGAGGCCGGGTTCAAGTCGGGAAAGCGACGCCTTCTTCCTTAATGTCATGCGCCACTGGTCAGCCGAGGAGCAACGGCTCGGTGTAGAACTCGACGCGCGTGTGGTCGCGTACCGGACCTCGCGTCGGACCGACATCGACGCCGCGCTGGCCTTCGCCGGTATCGACACGCCGACCATCAATCCCGACCAGTGGCGTTTCGGGGTCATTTATGGCCTACTCTGGCCGCGCGGAGCGCAGATCCGGCAAGCAGGCCTCCATCTCTACTCGCCCTACACCGATCTGCCGCCTCCCGAGCCGCTGCTGCTCGCCCGACATCTAGCGGAGGAGCAGGTTACGATCGCCCTTGAGGATGAGGAGTGGCCGGCCCAATGCCTCGCACGTCTTGCCGAGGTGGGCTCAGTGACGCTTGCCTGTCCGATGGCGTCGTCCGGACGGATCGCCGATGCACTCAACTTTCTGGCAACCAACCCTGTCCAGGTCGGCTACCTCTCCGTCTTCGCGCGGGTGCAGGCCGTACGCCGGTCAGGCGATACCTACCACATCGACGTCGACATTGCGGAGGCGCTCCAATGACCTTCGAGACGCGTCGTATTTTTAAGAGCGCGGTGACAAGCCAGAACCTGATCCGGGAACTCCTCCAACTCATGCTCCTTGGCGAGCTTCTGGCCCCCGGCGGTGAACGGGCTTGGCTCGTCAGCCCCTGGATCAGCAACTTCATACTGCTCGACAACAGGGCAGGCGGGTTTGGCTCGGTCAACCCGGAATGGGGGAGTCGCCAAGTCCGCCTGGTCGAGGTCGCGACCAGCCTTATGGCGCGCGGCACGCCGCTCGGAATCGCGACCAGCCTGGACGAGCACAATGGGGCGTTCATCGCCATGCTCGAGGAAGCCGCTGATGAGGCTGGTGTCTCGGACCGACTGCTGGTCGTCCAACGCCAGCACTTGCATACCAAGGGAGTGCTGCTCAACCGGGGCCTGCTCACGGGCTCCATGAACCTGACCAACAACGGCCTCGAGCTGAACGATGAAATGGTGGTTTACGACACAACGGTCAAGACATTGGCTGAAGCGCGTCTCAACTTCGAGTCCTATGCCGAGACGGAACGATGATCAGCGACCTTGACCCCGTGAACGCCACTTGGCTCCGCACCTTCTTCTCGCTACCCAATGAGCTCGACTGGGACAGTTTGGTGGACCGGACAGCGCCGCAGGCGATGCTCGATCAGGTGCTCCCTTGGCTGCGATCGCTCCGCGACGAGCGTGCACAAACGGCCGTCATCCTTCCCTTAGTCCAGAATGGAACGACGATCGCTTGGTATGCGACTGCGTGCAAACCGGGGGGCAGCCCGGAGCTCGAGGCGGACCTCACGGCTTGGCTCGGCCCAAGCTACCTAGCCTACCCGCCGGCCATGGCAGACGATGTCAACGATCCCACGGCGGCGGCCATGCGACGGCGCTTTGGCAACGCCGTTTACCGCTTCTCCGGCACTGACCAAGCCGCCAACGCCAGGATCGCAAAACGTATCGCCGCCTATGCCGCATTGACCGGACGACGTCCCATCACGACCAAGAGCTCCCTCCGGCCGGTCGGCGCCATCCGCGCGGATTTCGAGCGCGCGTTGCTGGTGAAGGACGGCCCGCGCGCCGAAGCGTTGGTCGCGGAGATGCGCGACACGGGACGGCTCAATGAAGAGAACCTCAGGTATCTCGACGTTCGGCTCAAGGCTGGCCTCGGCTTCTGGCCGCAGATCGCGCGCGACCATTGGCTCGTCAGGACGCTTGCCGACCTCCCGGTACCCCCGCAGACGCTTTCGGACATCATTGAGGCACTCTACCGGACCTATCTTGAGGACATCGAGCAGGCTGGAGATGCCGCTTCCCTGCTCCAGGCCTTTGAGCAGCGGATCGCGAAGGTGTACCCGCGCCTCCTAGCCTCTCGCCGCAGCATAAAGACGCCGCAGGTCGTCAAGGCTTTCCTGCTGTTCGAACGCTGCCAGCCGCGGCCAAGCGCGGGGGTTCTGGCCGAACTGCTGGAACTGCTGTCGCAGGACGACCCGGCTTTCCCCCTGTTCAGCGGGCTGGCTACCGGGGCCGGCACCCCGGTCAACGCCGAGGCCGACGCAGCCGCCGCTGAAGAAGCCTTCGACGACGGCAACTTCGACCGCGCCTTCGCCCTCTTCCTGAGCCTGCCCTTGGACAGGCGCTCTGTCCAGCGCCTCGTCTCCTGCGCGCTCCTGATCGGGACGGAGGAGGCCCGTACTAGGCTCCTCGGCAAGATTGATTCCGCCGCCCCCACACTGCTCCAGGGATTGGCAGAACCGGTCCGCGAGAAGCTTCAGGCGCTCCGTGCGGCCAAGGGGAACGGGGGCAGCACTTCGGGCCACACCAGGGTGACCGGGTGGGTCGCATGGGCGGAAGCCCTACGGGACGGACAGGACCTCCACGCGTTGACCTCCGTGTTGGAGGAAGCCGCGACTTGGGACGTGACCGCGTTTGGGCGAGACGAAGCGCTGTCCCGCCACTTCGCCACCCTCCTCGGAAATCTCTCCGGTGAAGCCGCGTTAGCGGCGCGCCGGGCAGTGCCCGCAATCTACAGTGCATTCTTCGCGCAGGGACAGGGGGGCAGCGGCCACAACAAGGCCGTCCTGTCCCTCCTGTTCGACCTCGTCGTGTTGGACGAGGCCTTGTCGGGCACTGACCTCGAGTTGCTCTCGATGCTTTTCGGCCACCTTCTGGCAATCGGCATCTCTTCGAAAGAGTACCAGTCCCTTCTGCGGGATTTGGAAGACGTGCAGGAGCGAGTCGGCTCCTACGCCCATCTCGCATGGGGCCTGGATGTCTGTGAGATGCTTGCTATCGCTCCGGCACCGTCAGTTGACGCCCGTGAGTCGCGCCTTCGGTTCTTTCTTGGATTGGTCAGCCAAGCAAAGAGCTTCGCGCACCGCTTGAAGCTGCAGGATACCCTTCCGCTCGAGTTCCTCTGCCGCGACTTTGGGGTTGACTCCGATTCGCTGGAAACCATGGGGCTCGTCGGCGACAGAGAGGCGGAAAAGCCGGCCCAAGACTTGGCAGGCAAGATGATCGTGATCTACACGCTGGCGGAGGCTGCTGGTACGCGTGCTAAACAGGCTTTGGAAAGGATGTTCCCTGGCGCCAGTGTCCAGGTGAACTCTGACACGGTGGCGACCGCGCGGTTGACCAGCCTCGCCAAAGCTGCTGACATCTTCGTCTTCGCTTGGAGGAGCAGCAGCCACCAAGCGTTCTACTGCATTAAGGAAGCGATGGCTGGGCGGGCACCCGTCATGGCGGCAGGCAAGGGAACCGCCAGCATCCTTCGCGCGGTACTGAACAACCTGACTTGACTAGGGGCCGACGTTGTGGCGCCGGCGCGAAATCGCGGTTGCCCCGCATTGGGATGCGCCTCGTCCAAGATTACCATTATTGGGTAGGGGCAAAACAACGTTTATGGACCGCGCGGTCGAGGACCGGACCACCGCGCGCCCCATACTGGGACGGTGGTTTCAATTTACGCCATAGTCCGCCCGGCAGTTCGGCGTTTCCCAGACCGTGACCTTGACCAATTTGGCCTTGCCGCGGCTGCGGGCTGAGACGGCCGGGCCCAGCCGCTCGTACCAATGCCGCGCGAGGCACTCGGCCGTGGGCGGGAAGGGGATGACGTAGAGCTTCTGGCCGAGACGCGTCTCCTCGGTTGCGGCGTAGCCCTTGGCGCGGACCGTGCCCCGTAGCTCTTCCAGCCAAGCCCCGGCGTCGATGCCCGGCGGCGCCAGCATCGCCAGCACCTCCTCATCGTGGAACGAGAGGATCAGTCCGTGGTCGCAGGGCGCGTCGACGTGTTCCATCATCTCCTCCTTCAGGAACCCAAAATCGAGTACCATTCCGTTTTCCTCGCCAGCGGCCTGCAGCGTGCCGTCGACCGAGCGGCAAGTGGCCTCCACCACGTAGCGGTGGCCGTGGAGGTGCCGGCACTTTGACCCATGATCGGGGATGCGGTGCCCAGCGTCGATCCCGATCTGCCGGGTTATGGTGAAACCCTCGCTCACTTACGCCAACCCTTCGCCGATCTCGTACCGCTCCCAGCCGGCTGACCGCAGGTGGCAGGCCGGGCAGTCGCCGCAGCCGTAGCCCCAGGGGTGGCGAGTAGCGCGGTCACCCTTGTAGCAAGTATGCGTCTCCTCGGCGACGAGGCGCACCAGCGCGCCGCCACCGAGATCCTCCGCCATCCTCCAGGTGCCGGCCTTGTCTACCCACATCAAGGGCGTGTGCAGCACCAAGCGGCTGTCCATGCCGAGATTCAGGGCGACTTGCAGCGCCTTCAATGTATCGTCCCGACAGTCTGGATAGCCCGAGTAGTCTGTCTCGCACATACCGCCGACCAGATGCCTCAGCCCGCGGCGGTAGGCAAGGGTGGCCGCGAAGGTGAAGAACAGGAGGTTGCGCCCGGGCACGAAGGTGTTGGGCAGACCGTCCGCCTGCATGCGGATCTCGGCGTCCCTAGTCAGCGCGGTTTCGCTCACTTGGCCCAGCACCGTGAGGTCGAGCATGTGATCGGCTCCGAGCTTTACCCCCCACCTTGGGAAGGCTGTCGTCAGCGCCTCGCGGAACCGCCTGCGGCACTCCAGTTCCACGCGGTGGCGCTGTCCGTAGTCGAAGCCCACAGTTTCTACATGGTCAAAGTGCTCTAGCGCCCAGGTAAGGCAGGTTGCCGAATCTTGTCCGCCGGAGAAAAGCACCAGCGCCTTGTTTGTCATTGCGCGTCTTTCTGTGAGTTGAGGTAAGCGCAGCTATCACTGTTACTACTAAAACGGATCGCTATCTAAAACACGCTGAAGTGACGAAGGTTGAGTAGTACGAACATTCACGGGATGCCAATGAATTTATGCGTCTGCAGGCTTAAGCGCCATTTTGGGTTCTTCTGGCAGTAGGCCACAGCGGCCTCAATGTTATGGTTCCGCTCGGGTCCGTCCATGGGCTGCAGCCAAAAGTGCTGAAAGTCCAGTCCTTCGAGCCCCTCAGGCGGCAATTCAGGCTGCGGGTAGACGAGCTTAAGTTCGTGCCCTCGCCGTAAAACCCACTCGCTGCCAGCTTTCGGACTGACGCAGACCCAGTCCAGGCCAAGCGGAGGCTCGAGCGTGCCGTTAGTTTCGACAGCGGCTTCAAAGCCCTCTGCGTGGACTGCCTCAAGGAGAGCCGCATCAAGCTGGAGCAAAGGTTCGCCCCCGGTGAACACCACGTAGCGGTGGGAGCGGGAAGGCCCCCAGGCCTGTGCAATGACCGCAGCTAGCGCTCTCCCATCAGAGAACCGGCCACCTCCCTCACCGTCGATGCCTACGAAATCGGTATCGCAGAACCGGCAGATAGCCGAATGACGGTCCTGTTCCCGGCCGCTCCAGAGGTTGCAGCCCGCGAAGCGGCAGAACACAGCCGCACGCCCCGCCTGGGCGCCCTCACCCTGCAGTGTTTTGAACAGCTCTTTGACGGCGTAGCTCATCGGTCCGCCCCTTGACTTGCGAACAGCGGCCCTGCTGCCGCCGCCTTGCGAACGCGGATGTCAGCTCGAACAATTGCCGACAGATGGTGCGCGAGCGTCTGGACGTCACGGCTGACATTTTGCACAGCTTTCCAGTGTCGGATGTCGCCGTTGCCGAAATCCCAGTGCCCCTCCGTCCAGGCCGTACGACCCCTCAAGCATTCCATCCCGCGGACGAAAGCATCCCAACTGCGGGCGCCATCGAGGACGGCCAAGTCCTCCATCACATAGCCCATTGCCTGGATACCAGCACCGTGGACGAGACGCGACGTGCTGGGCTTATGGTCCCACCAAGCCTCAGGAAAGGTTTTCTTAACGGCCTCGAAGAACTCACACACCAGTTTGAAACAAGCGGACTCGCCATCCCGTTGCCTCGCCAGTTGGCGCATAATGCCGTCGTTGAGGGACGTCATGATGACCTTCTGAATAGCTGTGTCCGCGATGTGGCCAGCCGGGTTGGTGTGCTGGCGGATCAGGCCGTACAGCGGCGACGTGCGGTCGAAATTAAGACGTGCGGTCAGTGCCGCCGCACCAGATCGGCCTCCCAGTCGCTCCGGGAGTTCGGCGACAGTAGGCAGCAATTCGTAGATCAGAGACTTGGGCAAGGGCCTCGTATTATTGATGAGCACGAACTGCCGACGCAGTTCGGCCTCATCCCGACAAACAAGTGCGGAGACAAAGACCTGAAAATCCTTGGTGGGCAGATACTGTAGTGCTGTCAGCCGCTGCTGGCCATCGACCACAAGCCCGGGGGGCCCTTTTGATACATCAATCGTGACGCGGCATGCAGCGCCAGCGCCCTCAACTTCAACGCCGGCGGTGAAGGCAACGACAATCGGGTTCGGCAGCACGGCCGTAGACTTCTCAAGGTAATCCTTGATCTCGCGTATATGCCCGGCAACCTGCGGGCGCTGGAAGCCACTCACACGCCCCTCGCCATCGCGAGCGATGCGCTCAATGCTGGCGAAGCGCAGGATTTCGTCGGCTCGAGCCGCGAAGGTCAGCGCAACGTGCTCAGCACTCTGCTGCGCGCGGATGGCTGAAAAGATCATCTGGTCGGTTGGCGGCACAGGACAGATCCAGTCTTTCGATGTGGCTCTTATAGACGGCGAGATTATGCATGCCGCGTCGCTTGTTGCGGTTGCTGGCGCGGAAGATGATCACCTCCACACCAGCGGCACGGCAGATTGCACAGCAGCACGCTCTCCAGGGCCGATCTTCTAGGGTACGGCGGTATTGCTGAGCAAGCTTAGCCAGCTTGATGTTTTGGATCGCCTCGGAATACGGCCGCTCCACCACAAGGGGCGCGCTATATTCCATCAAGGCACTCAGTGCGTCTCCGAGGACAGCCGTGCCTGTGTCGTAGGCGCGCACCGCGCGCAGCGCACGGACCTCTAAAGCTGTGAGGTCCTCTGCTCTGAAGGCGCCGGTCTTAACCAAACGCATGAGGCGGGGATTCTCAATGGATTGCGGGATACGCAATGCCGTGTAGTAGCGCAACCGCCCGCTCTCACCCGGTAAATAGTAGTTTTGTTCGCCGTCCTTGAAGGCCCGCAGCAGCGGCGAGGTGGTATCAAAGCTAGTGATCCGGTACGGGCGAAAGGTCTCGATCTCGTCGGCCTTGGCGAAGCCGAGGACGTGCATGCGGATCGACGAAGGGATTGCATCTCGAATCCTGCCGAGCGCCAGCCGAATCTCGGCTGCCTTCAGAGGCACCATGCCGCCAATAGCTAAATAGTCGTACCCCATTAGAACGAGTCGGCGCGCGGCCTCCGCCATGCTGTCTGGGGACCATCCCTGCACTACCCCCATAGGCGTGAATCGGGCGCCAATTGCACGATGTTCGGCAAGAAATGCCCGAGCGTTGTCCAAGGTGACGTCGAAACGCCGCCGCGCCTCGGCGTCGCCACCGTCCATGCCGCGCGCGCCTTCCTCGAACGCAAAGATGATGTGGTCCACGGAGCAACCATGGGTGAAGCCGCACTCCTCGTAGTACTGGGCCGTCTCGCTAGGCTGATAGGGTGGAACCGCCTCGTTCACGTAAGTGAAAGCGCCGCAGTCCCCAAAAAGATCCATGTGGACGTGCTGAGGTTCATCAAGGCGAAGAAATGCGCGTACGCCTACCTGCCGCAACCGCATCGCTTGGCCGGGCGTGTACTTGCCCTTGATCTGGGGGCCGCCGACAATGCCACGCGAGACGAGCACACCGTTGTACGGGGGATTGTCTAAAATCTCGTGAGGGTAGACATCGTCCCAATAGGGTTTCCGGCCGGGCGCGTTCCGGTCAGCCAAGAAATCATAGCCGGGATCAACCATGTCTAGGCTGTCGGCGAAGATGAACCTCATCGCTGCGGCCTCGCGAGTTCCCTATCTAGCCGGACCAGATACTCCGTAAGACGGTTAACGTGGCGAGACGTATTCTGGATCTCGTCCCAGGCCCAACCAAGGGGTTCCCAGATACCGCCGGTCCAGCGGCAGTGGATCGCCAATCGTCTCAGCGAGACCTGGACCTCGGCTTGCGGGTTTCCCGTGCTGTCAGCACGGAGCATCACTTGGTCCATCAAGCGCGACATTACCCGGATCCCGGCAGAGTGCATGAGGCGGCTCTCCTGGGGTGGTCGACCCCAAGCATCTGGAAAGACCGCTCGCACGGCGTCCCAATAGAGCACCAGCGTTCGGTACATGGCATCAGCGTCGCCACCGTGCTCGGAGCGGAACTGGCTAAGCGCACCCATTGGAGGTTTTAGGTTATCCTTGATGGCATCAATCAGGGCCGTGTCGGCTATAACAGCAGCCGCGTTCTCCGGCTCAGATTCCCTTCGCACGAGACCATAGAAGGGGCTGCCAAGGCTCCGGTTCAATGCGTTGCAAAGCTCACTTGGTAACTTCTTGGCCGCAAGGTCGCGAGGCAGGATCGTATCTACCTCTGGAAGCAGTTCGTTGAGCAAACCGCGCGGTAAAGGCTTGACCTTGTTCACCAAGATGAACTGCTCACGCTGAATCTTAAGGTCAGCCGAGACAAAACCGACTATGGGCACAGGAAGGCGACCCTTTTGCGCGCGGGCGAGTGCAAGAGACCGCTGCTGTCCATCAACAACCCAAGCTGCTCGGCGCCCCTCTGGCCGTAGAGGAATCGTAAGGGTGCCTGCATGGGTGGCCGCCTCGTCCAGGCTAGATGGCGCAGGACCGCGAGATTGCCTGAACTCAACCTCCGGAGCCAGGGCGAGGATGATCGCGTTGGGGAAAAGCACATCACCACTGTCAAGGAATTCGACAATACCATTGACGTGTTCCCGAATTTCTTTTCGTTGGAACCCCTTCAGGGCATCAGCCTCGTCACGGCCGACACGCGAAATGTCCGCCACTCTCGTGATATCCGATCCGGCCATGAAGAAAGCATAGACGGGTACGCCACCAGCTTGTTGAGTGCGCAATGCTCTTACGGTGATCTCGTTACTCATATCGCACCGTCTAACTGGGCCGCCACCCCATTGAAGAGGTTCTTGAACCGACCCTGCTCGCATGCTACCCCGAGATCGTCTCTGAGCAAGCGCAGCATGCGACCTGACCTGCCGCCAACGGCATTCCAATGGGCACGCATAAGTGCCTGCAGTTCGTCGTCGGTAGCACTGCGGCGTGAAGGTCGTGGGGGGGTCGTGTGGCAATTCAACCGATCCAGCACGGCTTTTGCGTGATCAGCGGCACTGCCCATAGGACTTCCAGGGAGCACCTCCTCAACGAAGTCGCGCATGGCACGTTGGGCAAAGTCGCCTGCTGTACCAGCACGCCCCAGGACTGGATCCTCAAGGCGCCGGTCATAGGGCATTACAGACTCCTGCAACCAGCTTGGCACATTTGACGGAGCTGCAAGTGTGAAAAGGCGCAAGCGCCCAGGGCGCGCCTGAGTCAGCCTGATCAGCCATGGCCCTAACATAGAAAGGTAAGGAGAAGACAAGGCGGCTAGCACCAGTGGGGCCGACGACGTGTCAGGCTCCCCTGGGAAGGGGCCAGCCAACACCAACTCTGCGAACCATCTCTTAATATCACCTGCGATTGAGTCTGAATGCCCTGCAGCGGCGGTGGCGCTGTAAGCGGGTATAGGCGTGTGAGCATCCACGAAGCCAAGCCCGGCGGATACTACCCAAAGATCTGCCGAGATAAATTCTGCAGCGAATGCTGCTTCTTGAAAGGCACGACCACAATACATCTCCCGGGCAGGCAACAAGGTCTTCGTCGCCATTACCTGTGCAGCCCAAGCCCGAGGGTCGTATAGACTGTTGGCACCGAGACGCGACTCAGCAGTGGGCTGAACCCTCTTGCGGTTGGTGCAATTCGTAATGACAACAGGCGGTTTCCCGCCATGCCACTCGAGGCTGATTCTGCAGTTATTTCTTTGAGGTCGCATCATACGGATATGATAACTGCAGCTTTTCGGCTTGGATAGCGCAAAAAAATTCGATGTTCGCACCAAGGGAGTTGGGATAGAATTGGCAACATCCTCGTCCGAAGTCGGGCGGAGGCGCCCATCGAGACAAACGGCCGGTCAAGCAGTTTCCTGAGCGGCAGTCAAGAAAATGGCGCCCAATTGGTAGACCGGCGTAGCGTCCGCCCAACACCAGCCTAATTTCAGAACATGGACGATCCCGCTGATCACCCGTCGATCATCCACTCGCGGCTTGCCACGGGTGGCGCGCCGGAAGATGCGTCTCAAGCTGACCGAACTGATCTGCCCCCGCGTGGGACACCAGAGACTATGTTAGCCAACAAACACCGCCCGGCGGCTCCTGTCCAGTCCGGGAGCGTAGCGGATTCGGGCTGGACAGGGGCCGGCACCACCGCGGCCGGCGCCGGTGGCGCGGTAGCCGAGCGCGCTGTGCGGACGCACGGTGTTGTAGGCGACGCGCCAGCGCTCGATGAGCACCTGCGCCTCGGGCAGCGTGTAGAAGATCTCCCGCGCGAGCAACTCGTCGCGCAACTTGCCATTGAAGCTCTCGTTGTAGCCGTTCTCCCATGGGCTGCCCGGCTCGATGAACAGCGTCTTCACCCCGACCCGCTCCAGCCGCTCACGCACCGCCGTGGCGGCGAACTCCGGGCCGTTGTCGGAGCGGATGAAGGCGGGTGGACCCCGTTCGACGAACAACTCGGCCAGCCGTTGCAGGACGTCGTCCGAGGAGAGACGGCGGGCGACGTCGATGGCCAGGCACTCGCGGGTGAACTCGTCGATGATGGTCAGCATGCGGAAGCTCCGTCCGTCGTGCGTGCGGTGACGAAGTCGTAGGCCCAGACGTGGTTCGGCCAACTTGGGCGCAGACGCACGCACGAGCCGTTGTTCAGCCACAGCCGGCCACGCTTGGGCTGCTTCTCGGGGACCTTCAGCCCCTCCCGGCGCCAGATCCGCTCGACCCGCTTGTGGTTCACCCGCCAGCCCGCCTGACGCAGCAAGGCGGTGATGCGCCGGTAGCCGTAGCGGCCTACTGACCGGCCGGCCGCAAGATGGCCGCCGAGAGCGCCTCCTCGTCGGCCGGAACAACGGATACATGACGCTGGGTCGAGCGTGCTTGGCCAAGCACCCGGCAGGCCCGGCGTTCGGACACGCCAAGGGTCTGCTGGACCTGCGTGACGCAGGCGCGGCGCCGCTCGGGGCTCAGAAGTTTCCCCGCGCCGCCTCCTGCAGGATCAGCTTGTCCAGCGTGAGGTCGGCCACTGCCTTGCGCAGATGCTGGTTCTCGCGTTCCAGTTCCTTGAACCGCTTGGCCTGATCCAGATTCAGGCCGCCGAATTCGGCGCGCCAGCGGTAGTAGGTCTGCTCCGAGATGGCGTGCTCGCGGCAGGTCTCCACGACCGTGCGCCCTTGCGCCACCGCCACCTCGATGGCGCGCAGTATGCAGATGATCTGCTCGGGGGTTTGCCGCTTCCGACGGGCCCTTCCTTCCTCCTGTTTTGCCCAACCATCAGATAAAGGCTGGAGCGGGTTCAGGGGGGCAGGTCAATCATGGAAAATCCATTTATGGGTCCAGACCCTACGCACGTCTCCTGCTCCCACGCGCCTCCCGGAATCCGACTACCGAACCACGGATGCGGCAGATGACAGGGTTGGGAACAGTTTTGTATCGTTAGGTGTTACTCGATCAGACCGACTCTTGGGGGTACTTCTGTGATCTGTTGGAACTGCGCTCTCCGAATAGGAATGGCTATTTGACCGCTTTAGGGCTGCGCATCTGGCGCGTTGCCTTAGTTCGCGCCGTCATCGCTATGACGGAGATGCATTATGTCCCAACTCAGGACGAATCTGCCTAATCTCAACCCGGACCTGTTGCAGCTTTTGGTTTTCCTCGAGGCCTTCACATCCATCGCAGCCTCGGTTCTGAAATGCCAGCAAAGCCAAATCCTCGGTGCCTGTGTGCCGGCCGCCGTCAGCGTCAGCAGTTTTCTTACCATGCACGGGTTTGCCGCTGTGCCGCTGCCGGTGAACGCCTATGTCAAGGCTTGGGTTCTGGGCCCCGACGGTTGGAAGATGCGCGGAAAAGCCGCGGTGTACGGCAAGGGCGGCGATCCGAGGTCGGGCTTCCAGGGCCATGTGATCGTGTCAATCGGCCAGATTGTATTCGATCCCACACTGGGCCAACTGCAACCGCTCGGAGCTCAAATTCCGAGCCAGATCGTGCTGCAAAAGCACGCATGTCCGCCCCTCGTCGCCAGCCATGAGAACCTCCTGCCGTATTGGAGCGTGAAGTACACAGAATGGAATGGTCCCTCCATCAAGGCCGTCCGTGCCCTCCGCAATGTGTCAAAGCAAAATGATGATGCGGTGGTTGCGGCACTCGAGAGGGAATGGCAGACGCTGCATCCCAACCTCCCGTAGGAAAGGTCGGCCTGGCAATGCTCAACGGCTGATATGTTCTGTACAGCAACAATCCAAGCAGCCAGGCTTGACAGAATTCAGGTAAATCCGGTCAGATCCTGCACCCCGCGGTTACTGCCGTCAGACCAGATGCATGGTCGTCAACAGGAGGGGATGGAGCTTGCGGTTCCATCCCCTTCACAGCACATAAGCTATCACCACTCGTTAGCCCGGATAATTCACCAGAGTGGGCTCTGGCGGCGGCGGGCGCGAGGATAAGCCGCTGAATTTATGTATGATTTCGGTGCTGAAGCAGTCTCCCCACGGATCAACGGAGTTCACGCCTGACATGGCTGAGAGTACCGGGGTTCTGCCCGGCTTGTCACCGGTTGCCGGCAAGCCGGTTCACGCCGCCTTCGACGGCGGTCATCTCACCTCCGACGCCGGCATCCTGCTGCTGGCCGAGATCGACCGGCGGTTTGGGATCTGCGAGCGTCTGGCGCACTGCATCGAGGATTGGCGCACTCCGGAGCGCGTCCAGCACACGCTGGCGGAGATGATCCGCTTCCGCGCCCTGCTGATCGCCGCCGGCTTCCCGGATGCCAATGACTGCGACGCCCTGCGCAGCGATCCCGCTTTTAAGATGGCGGTGGGCCGACTTCCCGAGAGCGGGGGTGACCTCTGCTCGCAGCCGACCATCAGCCAGCTGGAGAACCTGCCCGGTCCAGTGGCGCTCAAGCGCATGATGGCGGCCATGGTGGAGTTGTTCTGCGACAGCTTCGCCACGGTGCCGCGGCGCATCGTGCTGGACATAGACGACACCGAGGACCGCATCCACGGCGCCCAGCAACTCTCGCTGTTCCACGCCCACTATGACCGGCGCTGCTTCCTGCCGATGCACATCTACGAGGCGACCACCGGCAAGCCGGTCGCCATCATCC
Source organism: Azospirillum sp. TSO5 (assembly GCF_003116065.1). Lineage (NCBI taxonomy): Bacteria > Pseudomonadati > Pseudomonadota > Alphaproteobacteria > Rhodospirillales > Azospirillaceae > Azospirillum > Azospirillum sp. TSO5. The sequence continues at coordinate 79,229 of NZ_LGQY01000072.1, forward strand.
TGCGGCCCGGCAAAACGCCGGACGGCGCCGAGGTGGCGCTGGTGCTACGCCATGTCGTGCGGGCCATCCGCGCCCGCTAGCCGCGCGTCGATATCCTGGTGCGCGGCGACAGCCATTACGGCCGCCATGAGGCGATGAGCTGGTGCGAGCGCAACCGTGTCGGCTAAGTTTTCGGCCTGGGCGGCAACACGGTCCTGCTCGGGCGGGTCACCGGTCTGGCCGAGGACGCCGCGATGGGCCGGATCGTCGGCGAGGCGGACAAGGTCCGGCGCTTCGGCGACCTCCGCTACGCCGCCCGCACCTGGAAGGTCGAGCGTCGGGTCATCGCCCGGATCGAGGCGCCGGCCCAGGGTACCGATAGCCGGTTCATCGTCACCAACCTGGCCGACACGCCCAAGGCGCTGTACGAGACGATCTACTACGCCCGCGGCCAGATGGAGAACCTGATCAAGGCCCACAAGCTGCATCTCGCCTCCGACCGGACCTCCTGCAGCAAGGCGACCGCCAACCAGTTCCGGCTGCTCGTCCACACCGCCGCCTACTGGCTGCTGCACACCCTGCGCGGATTGGCACCGAAGGCGTCGTTCTGGCGCGAGGCGGAGTTCAACACGCTGCGCATCGGCCTCATCAAGGTGGCGGCGCGGGTCACCGAGATGGTGATGCGCATCAAGGTGTCTCTGCCGAGCAGCTTCTCTTACCAGGAAAGCCTGACGGGCCTGGCCGCCCGTACCGTCAAGCTGCCGTCGTGAATGCCGGGGCGATGTGCCCCCGAACGAGCCTGTCCCCGCAACTATCCAGCCCCGTCATCCCGCACCGTTGGCGCCACCCATCGACGCGCCTTCGGACAGCCGTTCCAAAACGCCGATGAATGATCCGGGTTAGCTGCCGTATAAGGAAGCCGGTTCCGTTCATTGGGTTCCAGTGCCACGACTCTGGTGAAAACGCTTCGCTACCCTGCAGAGGGCACTCCGCCAGGTCGCTTGCGTTGCCCTCGAGCATATCGGCCTTAGCGATGGCCTGACGGAACCGGCCGCCGGAGTCCGTCTGGGACCTTACGACCCCAGCACAGGCAAGGGGGGACCCGGTCCGTTTCCTCGAGACGCTCGGCGAGCGCCTCCACAACCGGGCGTGTTGTGGGCGGCAGAAGCCGGTCCAGAGAAATCCCCGGATGGTGACCTGCAGCAACGTCGCGCACCAGCACGGTGGCGAGGAGGATATCCTCTGTTTCGTCAGCGCTGACGATCGAAAGTGGACATCTCCCACCACACCGGATCGTCAGGTCCCTTCGGTAATACCAGGCTCCCTAAGCGCTTCAATATCAATGCGCTCGAACACTTGGCTGGCAGCACATATGAGTTGCGCATTCGCCCGTGCTGCACGAGCAGCCTCGTGTGCGGTTTCCGGTCTTTCCATCGCAGGCGGGGCCTCACCTCGGTCGCGGCGCCACGCCGCCCAACTCGCCAAACGAACCCAGAGCATCGACAACGCGGTTTTGTCGCGCTGCGGCGCCGGAATGTCGCGTAGCGCCGCCTGTATGAGGATCCGCAGCGCAGCCGTCCGGGATGGAATGCGGTTCGGCGGCACGTCATCACCACCCAACTCCGGGTACGTGATCATGACGGCGAATGCGATGGCGTCGAGCAGCGCGAGTTCACGCTCATCGAGATAAACGGCAACCTGCCGTAGCCCTCTGCTCCGCACCTTCTCCCTCCATTTCCTCTGCCAGTCCGCACGCGGCATTGCCCTTCTCCTCCACAACTAGAGAGATCGGACTTAGGCATAGGCGGTCAGCTCGCAAGCGAATCGGACAGGGCGGGCGAGCTATTTTGAGGAATTGTCGCTTGCGGACCGGGTCGGGTCGATATGGGTCCATATCCGACGGCCGGTTCCTCGTTGCGGAAAAATATATCTCTGGAGCCCGAGGGACGCGCTCCTCTCGTCAAACCCATTTCGGCGGCGCCTGCAACCAACCGCACGAGCGCCATCATGAAGATCGGTTACGCCTTCTGTTCCAACGACGCCTACGACGAGAATGAGGCCTTCCTTACCAAAGCCGGCTGCGATCGCTGCCTGCATGACCGCATGGGGCATGGCCGTCAGACGCTGCGGAACATCCGCATGCTTTTGCGCGCCGACGACACCCTGGTCATCCGAGCGGCCCGGCAGGCCGCCGGCACCATTCAGGACCTGGAGTTGTTGGTCCACGATGTCGTAGCCGCGAAGGCGGAGCTGTCGATCCTCGTCGGCAACCACACGACCCAGAGCATCGTTCAATCCTTGGAACTGGTGCGTGCGTTCTCCTCGAGATGCCCACCGACTGACGCCGCTGAGGCGAGTGACCCTTCCCCGGCCCCCCAGGCCGGCCGCGTGCCGGATCGGCGCCGCGAAAGACGGGAACCGAACCGGCCGATGAACGAGGACTATGTGCTGCTCCGCCTGGCCGGCGGCGAAGCCGTGAGCTCCATTGCCCGAGATTTCGGTGTGACCTGGCACAGGATCAACATGATCCGCAAGCGTCATCAGACCGGCTGACACCAAGGGCAACACGTCGGATTCGTCAGGCATCAGGCCGGACATCGCCGCCGCTTGTGCCCGCATTCAATCCCCATAACTCCGCCGCACAACGAGGAGGGTCCGAGCGCACCGGCTTGGACCCTTGAACCGGCACGGCGCAGGGCTCTAGGCGGCCCGGCGCCGGCCATGCACGCGAGACGGCAGAGCAACAGCTTGTCCCACGCGGGATCGGGCCCGTTGTGCATCCAGCGGTCTCCGGCAGCCAGGAGCCCCCTCCATGACCACATTGCCGACCAGTTCCTTCCCTCCTCCCTCCAGCCTGCGGTTCACTTCCCGAAATCCCCTTGAGGGCAGAGCGCTGCCCCCCTCGGGGTGGTGGTCGCTCATCCAGGGGCAGGGCAGAAAGTCCATGCGCCAAGTTCATTATCAGCTCAATCAACTCGCCACCGTCCTCGCCGCCAAGGGGAAGGGAATCGACGTCTACATGTCGCAGGGCATCTTCGGGAAGAAGTCGCGGCGCACGGTCGATTTGACCCACATCACACATGCCTACGTCGATCTCGACGTCTATAAAACCCAGATCATGAGCGACGGGAAGAGCATCGACACCGTCGCTCGTATGGTCCTGCTTGATTGCGACGATTTCGGTATCCCCAAGCCGTCATGCATCATCCACTCCGGCCGGGGTTTGTATCTGAAATGGTTCTGGCGGCAGCCGGTTCCCAGCTCCGAAGCCGGCCGAGCGATTGCCATCAACCGGGCGCTGGTCCAGTTCTTCCGGGACTTCGGCGCCGACCGCGCGGCAGTCGACATGAGCCGCATCCTGCGGGTGGTCGGCTCCGTCAACAGCCGGTCCGGCAACAGGGTGGAAGTCCTGTGGACCAATAATGTGGACGGCGACGTCCTGCGCTACGACTTCAACACCTTTGCCGATGAATTTCTTCGCCCTCCGCTCGCCCGCGCGGGAGTGGTCGCGCCGACGCGCCCGGTCAGGGCCGGGCGGAAAGATGCGCCCTGGGAGACCGTTGAGCAGCAGCAGCGGCTCGGCCGTAAGCTCTTCCACCGCGCGGATTGGCATTTGGGTGTTCTTGCGGACCTGCGCCGCCTCGCTGAGCTTCGCCACGACTCCGGCATCGTCCAGGTTGCCGGAGCCGGTCGTCAAGCCGGGCTGGATCTCTTCGGACACCTCGGTGCCTGCCAACTCGCCATGGTCATCCCCGCCCCTCAGCTGCCGGCGGAGATCGAAGCGTGGGGACGCCAAATTCTGCCTGATTGGTATATCGACGGCGAGTTCAGCCGGCACTGCTCGACGCTGCTGGATCGCGCGCGCCAGGCAGCCGCCGGCGAGCGGGCACAGCACGGCGGCAAGAGCGTCAGCCCGAACTGGACCTACAACAAGGACACGCTGATCGACCTCCTCGAGATCACTCCCGCGGAGATGAGGCAGATGACGCGCTTGATCGACGGCGACGAGAAGCGCCGCCGCGACCGCGAGGCGTGGCGCGCCGACCACACCGGCCAGGACCGGACCGCCTATCTGGCCGCCAACAGTGTGAGCCGCGATAAGCCCTGGAAAGCCGAAGGCATTTCCCGGGCGACCTGGTACCGGAGGCAGCAAGCGGTCGCGGGCACCGGGTGAGACAGGTCCTCCCTACATCTACGCAACGGGGACGGAGAGGGCCCAAAGGCCAACGGAACCCAAGGCAAACCCCGTCCCCACAACCACCTCATCCGCCGCCCTTCCCTGACGCCTCACCGCCGCTCCGAGGTTGCCCGGGTGGATAACGAGAACGCCCGGCGCCACGCACCGGCGGCGCTCCACGCGCCGGGACACCTCATCGACCGCCGTGTGCACTCCGCTATGGACGTCCCAGCGCAACGACCGCTCCGCTCCAAGCGGATACCTCACGCTTCAGTGGACGGACGGCGGCGATGCTGTGGACGCGGCCAATCCGTCCAGTGTGTGCGGCCTCGCCGACGGCGTCGCGAAGCTGGGCGTGCCGCTCGGCGACGACGTCGACCTTCCGCTCTGACGGGTCGCGTCAGCGCCACGACCTGAAATAGACCGCCAACGCCAGCCCCATCAGGGCCACAGCGAGCGCTGGCAGCAGGATCCCCTCCGACCGAAGCGCCAGCCAGGCGAGACCGAGCGAGGCGAGGGCCAGCGCGCACGCGAACTGCGCGCGCAGCAGCCATCGGCGGGGGATTCGGTCGGGCGGAGTCATGGGCTAGACTCTACGCGAGCTTGGTGGGGAGATCGAGATGGGCGATCGGGTAGAGCGGCGGGCGACGAGGAGGAGCAGGATGAGGAAACGCATCTTCCTGCCTTCCCGCGCCGTGGGACCACAGGGCTGGTACAACATCTCTCGCCGGTGGTACCCGACCCTCTCCCCGTGGCGGAACCGCAGATGGAGCCATTATGGGGCGCGGTTCAGTCAGGCGCCTCCGGGCATGCTGCTGAAGGGGCCGAGATGGACCCGCGGCTGGGGCATTGCGTGCAGCCGGCAGGCGCTGCCTACGAGCGAGCGGCTTCTCGCCCGCCTCCGCGCCGGACGGCATCAGACGTCGCCGGTTGTCGCGGTGGAACTGCTGATCGAATCCACGCGCTTTGCCACTCTGACGTTCCACGAGCGGACCGCCGCGGTTCGAGACGTTGTGCAGCGCTATGGGCCGGGAAGATCGAGGTGATCAGGCCGGTCTGGCGCTTCAGGTGTTGGAACTCCTGCGCGCCGTCCTGTCCGGTCCGAACGGGGCCTTTCATGCGCCGCAACGCCACTTGGAGGAACCTGACGGGTGCAACGCATGAGGTGGCTGCGGCTCTCGAAGGTGGGGCTCGGCCTTGGGAGCATGCGGTCGATCGTACCTGAAGCGGCGCGCCGGGCCGCCGCATCCCTCGAGGACTCAAGACCGGCGACGGAGGTGGCCGCCTTCGTACCGGACAAATCGCAGCTCATCGTGGTGAAAGAGGCAAAGGGGGGAACCATGACGAACGAAGACAGCGCCCGCTGGGAAACCGACATCGTCACCGGCGTGGCATGCCTCAGCATCGAATCCTGGACGGCTCTCGTGGCACGCAAGAGCGATGGATGGCACTACCTCGTCCACTGCAGCGAACGCGCTGGCGGGTTCATCGGGGCGTCGATCCAGAGCCAGCGGGGTTTCCAGAAGCGTGCGGAGGCGCAGCAGGCGGCCGAAGCGGTCATGGTGGAACAGGGCGCGCTGTCCGCGCATGCGGCGGCGGAACTCATCCGGCAGCGGCTGCCGCGGCACAGGGACAAAGAATGAGCCATCTGTTCCTGGACTGGTCCCCTCTCAAAAGCTCCGGCAGGCGGGACGTCCTCACGTCCTGGAGGCCGCGAGGCTCCGGCGGTGACGGCTGGCTCCTGATGGTCTGGCCCTCGCTCCAGCCGGGAATCGGATGGGGGTGGCGGACGAACCTGTATGCACCCATCCGGTCTGGGATCGGGCGGGCGGAGAACCAACGGGAGGCGCAGCAGTCCGCTGAAAACGCGCTGATGGACATGCTGACCGCACACCAGCAGGTGGAACTTCTACGGGAAAGGAATGAACGATGGGCAAAGCTGTGCAGATCCGGTTGATGGGGGACAATCCTGAGGAGGTCAGGCGCGTGACGGCGATGCTGGCGTAGCTGCCGGGCATCGCCTTCACCGGCACCGCGCCGAACCGGCGCGGTCCGGGCCTGCGGGCCTATGGTGCGGTCGCTGTACCCTCGAGCATGCCCCCATCGTACAGGCTGGACGATCTGCTCGCCGGCATTACCGACGCCAACCGACACGGGGAATTTCCCGCCATCGGCAAGGCCGACGTTCCTCCGGCGACGGGCCGGGGCGTGCGGTGCCGACGCGCCCGGTGAGTGCCGGCTCGTCACCCTGAAGGGGCGACCGCCGGGGTGGCGCCCTGACCATGACCGGCGACGCTATGGCGAAGGGTTGAGACCAGGTTCTGTTCGAAAGCCGAAGCCGCCGTCGATACAGACCTTGGGCATGAGGGCAGAAACAACGCGGAACCGCCCGGGACTGAGAAAGACCATGGGGACGGGCGTCGATCTCGAAATCCGTCCCCAACCGACCGGCTGCACGGCATCAGCGATCCCGCCAGGCCGGCAGCCTTACCGGGTGCGATGCTCACCCGGCGGTGCATCTCCCACCGCGATGAGGGCGAGCCTCCGGATGATGTCCGCCCGATCGCCTTGTGACAATCCGGCGAAGCGGTCACTCAGGTGCGCCAGGCACAGCGCCTCACGCGCTTCTGCCGGAGTCGGCAGCCGGTCGATCACCTCGCTGGAATCGTAGAATCCGTCGGGCGTGTAGCGGTGGATCATCACGACGCAACGCGCAGAGGACACGGCGACCGTTCGTGTCGGGCGGCGGCCGTCGAGGTGAATGAGGATGTGACGGTTGGGCTGCATGGATCGGGTCTCGCTCTTGACGGTGGGACTCAGTCGGCGCTGCCCAGGCAGTCGGAAGGCCAGGACGAGTGGGGAAGAACCCGATGGATGCGGCGGACACGCATGACCGTGCCGGACGATAGCCCGACATTCTCTGCGATCACCCGGATCGGCATGCCGCTCGCCGACAGGGCGAGGATCTCGGCGATGCGTTCGGGCGTCGCGCGGCGGTAAGGGCGGCTGTCCCGGCGTGGCGACGGCCCATCGGCGTCCGGCAGGGCCTCGAGGAGAGCGGCGGCCCGCAGGATGCTGGCGCCGTCGATGCCGACCTGCAACAGGGTGACACGGGCGCCGGCCTCAACGGCGCGGCGCAACGAGGCCAGGATCATGCTGCTGGTGGCGCCGAGATGCTCGAGGTCCGGAACGAGAAGTTCGTCACCGTCGGCGAGGAGCGTCAGCAGGGTGTCGCGGCCAGCCTGTGCGGCGCTGGTATCCCGCAAAACGCGGGCGCCGGCGATCGCAGCGGCGTGCCCGTCGAGCAGATCGGCCGCAGGGGAAACGGACGTGGAGTGGATGTAGACAACGCGCATGGAGGACCTCCTGTCATGACGACGGCGTCCGATCCGTGGATCGGCGCGGTCAAGAGCAGGGTCTGACACTCATATGGGATCGTGCCGGCGGAACGGTTTCCGAAAAATGCACATTCACTTCCCGATCCGCTTGCACCGCCTTGGGACGCACCGCCGCCGCTCGGCGGGGTGGCGATCCATGGGGGCGATCCGGCAGAACAGCGGCACCGGCCGGTCATTCCGCCCGTCTTGCCCCGCCGCCGGCATCCTGCCGGCCGGCAGATCATGGGGCAGGAGATTGCCATGCTTCATCCCGACCTGCTGGATTCCGCCATCGCCGATCCCACCAGGCCCGCCCCTGTCCGCCATCGACCGGGCTCCCTCGCCAATGACGCCCTGACGGTGTTGCGCCATCGGCACCTCCTCGGCAGCTGGCTCCACGCCGACCGCCTCGCCGAACTGCTGGCCGCCTCCTCCGGCTCGCACCGGGCCGGCAAGGCGACGGCGCAGATCGCCAACGAGCTGCGCGCCAAGCTGCTGACCCAGGCCCGGAAGCGGCCCTATCCCGACATCGAGGTGCAGCCCGGATCCCTCATTCGTGCAGTCGCGCTGCCGCGGGCCGGAGTTCCGGCAACGGTCGCCGGGCTCCCCCGCCCGCTCTCGCGGCACGAGCGCCTCCAGGGGCTGCTGGCCAACGTTCACCTCCTGCTCGGCGACGCCGTCTATCTGCCGCCCGGTGACCGTGGCCGGCACCCCGAACTGCGAAGCCGGCTGACGCTGACCCTGCCGGCGCTCGGCCAGGCCGCCGCCGAACGGAGCCTCGCCCAGGTCGACGTCGTCGTGCTGCGCGGCGGCCGGCTCCACCGGCTCTACGAGATCGAGACCGACGCCGGCAAGGCCACCAAGGCTCTGGTCCGCCTCAACGACGTTCTGGCGGCTGCCGGGGCGCCGAATGGAGGACTCGTCGTCGCCGTACCCGACGCGCAGCTCGACCGCCTGCGCCTCGAGCTCGAGCGTCCAACCCTACAGGCGCTGCGGGGCATCTGCCGCTCTCTGCCGTTCTCGCGCGTCGAGACCCCCTACGCCCCCTGACGACCTCGGCCGAGACCAGAAACAGCGTGACAATCTGCCCTGGCGCCTCCCGTCGCGGAGGACGCTAGGGCAGGACGATTCGATATGGCCTGGGAGAGGGCGCCGTACCATACCGAGTCGAGATCATACCGGACCATACCGGACCATACCGGCCTGTACCGTTCCAGGCCGTACCGTACCGGTTCCTCCGTCGTGTGGATCGTCCTTCTGGTGCCCCTATCTCCGATGCCACCAACCCAGGAGGTGATCACATGTCTGCCACAAAAGCCACGCGTGCGACGGTGCAGGCCGCCTATAACACGCTCCGCAATCAAGGGATCGAGCCCTCAGCCGATAAGATTGTGGAGCTGATCCGCGGCTCAAAGACGACGGTCTGCCGCCACCTGCGCGAGATCGCCGCCGCCTCGCCGCCGCCGGCAACACCGCCCACGCCGTCGTCGGCGCCGCCCTCGGAAGAGGCGCCGGTCGAACTGCCGGTCGAGTGGCGGGAGGCCGTGGACGGGCTGACCCGGACCTTCGCCAGCATCCTGACCACGACGATCGCCGCCGAGAGGGAGCGGGCTCAGCAGCTTTTCGAAGCCGGAGCTGCGGCTCGAGGCGCCGCCGTCGCCGCTGCGCGAGCCGAAGCCGAGGCGCTGTGGCAGGCCTGCGAGGAGAGCCGGCAACAGGCCGAAGCAGACTTCAGCATTGCGGCCGACGAGGTCGAGGCACTGCAGGAGATCATCGCCACCCTGCTGGCAACCGTCGATCTCGAAATCTCCGACGACCTCGATGACCTGCGCGCCATTGCCGACCGCGCCCTCGATCGCATTCGCGAATTGACGGTAGCGGCGGCGCGCGTTCCCGCGTTGGAGACCGACCTCGAGCAGCGGATGGCCGAGGTTCGGACGGCTGAGGGCCGCATCGAGGAACTGCGGGAGGCCGCCGGCCGAGCCGAACGTCAACACGAGGAGCTGAGCAAGGTCGCCGCACGCGTTCCCTCGCTGGAGGCCGACCTCGAGCGGTCGAAAGCCGATCTCAGAACGTCTGACGCCCGTATCGAGGAATTGCGGGAAGCTGCCGGCCGGGCCGAGCGCAAATGCGAGGAATTGACCAGGGTCGCCGCCCGCGTTCCCCCATTGGAGGCCGCCGTGCAAGCCTCCGAGACCCGCATCGCTGAGCTGTCGGCCGCCGCCGCTGCCGGCGCCGAGGCCATCGGGCGGGCCAAGGCACTGGAGCAGGTCGTCGACCGTCTGACCGGACCGGCCCACACCGCCGTGCCGAAGGCGTCGGCGCCATCTCGGAATGGCGCTCGTTCGCCGAAACACACCGCCGGTAAGGTGACGGGCGCCGGCCACACGGTGAAAGACGTCGATACCCCGCCGGCGATTGAAGAGACGACATCCGCGGATCAGCCGTTGCCCTTCGCTGACCTGATGCTGGCTGCACCGCCCTCGATTGACGGGGAATCGCCCATCCCGCCGATGTCGCCGGCCCCCACCACCTGACGCGCTGAACGGCGGCGACCGCCGTCGCCGTTCTTTCTCTCCTCTCACCGCAGCTCACCCCGTTGCGCCGCCGTCGTCCGCTGCCATCTCCGCAGTCGTCCTGGCCCCCTTGGGGCCGACGGCCAGCCGTGCGCGGTTTACGCCCCCAAGGGGCTCCAACACGCGCAGGGCCGGCCAGGGGCTCCGCCCCGTGGACCCCGCCAGGGAGGGACGCCCTCCCATGGACCCGCCCGCCGGAGAGGCTTGCCTCTCCGGACCCTGCCCAGGAGGTCACGATGCCGAGAACGACCCGACGCCCCGGAAGCATCGGCAGCGGTGGCGAAAAGCGCGCCCTTTCCTGCATCGTCACCTACCGCGTGAAGCCGAGCGAGTTCGACACGCTTCGGCGCGCCGGTGAGGAACGTGGGATGTCGGCGGCGCAGTATGCGCGTGCCGCCGTCCTCTCCGCCGCCGGGCATGCCATCCCGAAGGTCCGTCGCCCACGGACAATCGTGGCGCCACCGGAACTTCAGGCCGCGCTTCCGCTCCTCGGCGCGCTTCAGAGCGACTTGCGGCACATCCGCACGCTCCTCAATCAATTGGCCGCCCGCGGCAACGCCGGCGCCGTCAAGCCGGCCATGGCCGGCTACGCCAAGGCCGAGAAGACCATTCTGGAACTGGCCGAACGGATCATCGCCGCCACGCTGGGGAAGCGGACGCCATGATCGTCAAGACATCTCAGCGCGATGGTGCCGCTTGGCTCGCCGCTCACCTGACCCGCGCCGACACCAACGAATCTGTGGAGATCGTCGGCGGGCGCGACATTGTCGCGTTGGATGTCCGCCTCGCTCTCCGCCAGTTCGAGGCGCAATGGAGACTCTCCGGTTCAAGAGCGCGCGACTTTCTCGTTCATGCCGCCATCTCACCCTCCCAGCCCTTGTCGAGGGAGCAGTGGGCCGAGGCCTGGAGGATCTATGAGTGGCAGCACTGCCTCCATGGACAGCCCTACATTGAGGTAGAGCACGGCAAGCCCGGTGAAACCGGCCGGCCCAGCCACCGGCATCGCGTTTACCTGCGCGTCCGGACAGACGGTCGGGCCGTTCATCTCGCCTTCACACACCGCGTGAACGAGGTCATCGCCCGGCTCTGCGAATTGAGCTTCGCGCATCCCCTGACACGGGGCGCCCATAATCGGGCGGTTGTGAACTATCTCGAGCAGAACGGCTACAGCGAAGAGGCCGAACAGCTGAGGAGCTTGACCGCGGGGCGGCGTCCGAGGGCCGCGCGATCGGAGAGCGAAGCACAGCAGGAAAGCCGTTCCGGCTGCAGCAAGGCCGCCGCCGCTAAGATCGTCGCCGCGGCATGGCACTCCGCCGATGGTCCGCACGCGCGCCGTGCCGCCCTGGCCGAGGCCGGCTTCACCCTCGCCCGGGGCGACCGGCGCGACACGGTGATCGCCGTCGACGCCAGCGGCAAGGCATGGGCGCTCAATCGCCTGCTGACGACCGGCGAACGGGGTGCCTGGACAGCGGCGCGGGTGCGTCGGGACCTTGAGGGCGTCATCGATACGCTTCCGAGTGTCGAGGAGCTTCGCAGCAGCCGGCATGGAGGAGCCGATCAGCAGGATAAGGGGCTACGCTCGGACAAAGCCGACCTGTTCGTTGGCGCGCCGGCAGTCCCGCCGGCCGAACCCAAGGTCTCGGCCGCGCCGGCGCCGACGCTGGAGGATGAGGCCGAGGCGTACTGGGCAAGCGAATTCGACGACGAGATCCCCGTGATATCGGCACCGGCCTTGCCGATCCCCGTCATCTGCCGGCTGGGAGCCGACGCGGTGATTCCGGCAGCAAGCTCCGCCGCCGATGTCCACGGCACCGAAGACGTCGAGAAGGGGGAGGCGGAAGGCCCGTCGGCGGAACCCGTCCGGCCCATCACGGCTTCCTCCCCGTTGCCGACAGCGGCGGGAACGGTCGTCGTTCCACCTGCCACGCCGGATGTGCGGTCCGGAACCGCTTCGAGCGCCGACGTTCCATCGGGCATCGATCATGTCAGGGCGGCGCCCCTGCGACGCAGGAAGGCAAAGGCCCAAGAGGAAGCAGCCAGCGCAGAGAGCCCATCGCAGACGCCCACTCAACGATCTCCGATTGCCGATCGGCGGAAGGAACCCGAACGGAGCGTTCCCGCCGTGGCTGTCGACCGGAGCGGGAACCGGACGCACACCAAGCCGCCGATGCCGATCGACGGGCCGGCCGCCAGCCAAGTGGACCGGCTCCGGCCCTTGAGCCGTGATCAGCGCCGGTCATCCCTACCGCCGGTGCCAGACCGGCTGGAGCGCGAGGACTACGGCTCCCGACAGCCTTCGGAACGGCCGTCCGTCTCGCAGATGGAGGAGGCTCGCCGGCGCGCTGCGCACAACACCAAGCTGACCACCCGATTGATCAACGACCTGACGGCGCAGACCCCGAGCCATACCACGTCGACGGCGACGACGACGTCCGCGCACATCCCGTCTCCCGCTCCCGACGACAGCATCGTGACCGTCCTCAGGTCCTACGCCGGCTCCCTGATGGACTGGTGGAACTCTCGCCGGCTCCCGGGTCATGACACTGATGCCCTTCGGCGTCGGCTGGACCAGACATGGCGGGCTCTTCTCGCCGCCACCCGGAAGTGGTTGTCTGAAAGAGGCGCCGGCAGGAGTTCGGAAACGGTGCAGTCATTCCTGACCCGTGAGATCGGCCGCAACCACCCGGACGCGCGCGAAGCCCATGAGGGTTGGCTCGACCGCGTCTATCAGCCGGCCGCAGCCGCCGTCCGCGTCATAGACCGTACATCGGAAGGCCCCTTCTCGGTCAGACACAACGATGGTCTGAGATTTAGAACGGGGTCGGAGCGCCAACGGACTGGCGGATAGCGCTTTCTCTCAGTTGAGCCACCGTAGCACAGCAGCTTGTTTGAACGGTCAGGGATGCTTTGCTCTGCTGTGCGGTGCCCTGCGGAGCCTCTCTGACCGTTCCCGAGCGCTGCACCATGCGCTTGGATGCTAGCTGGTCAGGCACAACTGTCCGTTGACCATAGCCGTGGGGAGGCGGTAGTCGATCGAGGCGATCGCCTCGGTCAGCTTCGCCAGCCTTGCGCCCTTGTAGTAGCGGTTCCTGGTCTGCCCCTGCTGCGCATGCCCCATCAGCTCGCTCACCCGGACATCCGGAATCTCGCGGTTGAGCAGGTGCGTGTCGAAGCTGTGGCGCAGCGAATGGAACGACACACGATCCCGCTTCATCCCGATGTACTCGAGGTAGCGGCTGAACCATTCCCCGAGGTTCTCACCGGCGCGGTTCGCCTTTTCCGGCTTGAGGCCGGGAAAGAGATCCCGCTTGCCGGCGCGCTTCTGTGCATCGACGTAGTCGAGAAAACCGAGTTCGAGCAGCAACGGATGAATCGGTACGATGCGCTTCGAGGTGGTGGTCTTCACGCTCTTGCCGTCCTCGGGAGCCACGTCGATGCACCAGATGCCGACGATGGGAACACCGTCCTCATCCTTGGGCGAGAACGCCCGCAGGCGGGCCCATGGTCCCGACGGATCGTCGAGATCCACGCCCCAGTCGATGAAGTCCTCCTCATCGAAGCAGCGCAAATGGATATCGCCAGTCAGCAGCTGCGCCGCCTCGCCGAGCCGCAATCCCTCGAGCGCCGCAAGCAGCGGAATCCAGAACTTGCCGTCCTTCACCATGAGGGGGCCGGACCGATGACGGTAGTCCACCCTGGCGCAGCCGGTCCAGCATGCGCTGGCGAACAGCTTGCGGACCTCGGCGTTCGAGAGGGCCTCCCGATCGGCATTCGCGGCGCGTCCGATGTCCTTCTTGTTGTAGCGGATCTTGAGATCGAGCAGGTCGCGGTTGATCTTCATCTTCATCGTCTCCTTGAGCCAGCGGAGCAGGCCCTTGATTTTGTCGAGATGCTTGTTGACGGTCTTCATGGCCAGGCGCGGCACCTCGGCATCACGCTTCTCATGGGCCATATTGTGTCGGTCGATCTGTCCGCTCTCCACACGCGCCATGACCGCCGCCTGCTGGGAAGCAGTGATCGCGTCCGCCTTGGCGGCGGCGTCGGCACCGGACAGGTTGCGAAAAACGCCGCGGCCGAGCAGTTTGGGGACCCGGTGCAGCTCATCCCTGAACCGCAACAGGTCCTCCTCCGTGAGGTCGACGACACGGCGGTCCCCGACAAGACTGGCGAAGAGTTCTGCGGCGACGCGGTAATTCCGCTCTTCCTCCTTGCACAAGGAGGCGGACTTGACCGCATTCGAACCACGCTGACGGTGGCGGACCCATTCGGCCATAGCCTGCTCGATCGTCCAGTCCGCCGCCGGGCTGGCCTTGGGTGTCTGCCGGTGTGAGACCGTCTCCGCCGCATCGGCGGCCGGCTCGACGATCGAGGCCGAGGGTCCGAGCAAATTCGCCGGCTCCGTGGCAGGACGAGCCGTGACGAGGACGTGCGCCGACGCGACGGCGGCGGGATAGGGCTGCTGGAGATGCAGGGAGGGTGTCGCCTCCTGCCGATCAGGCACCGGTCCGGTGCCGGGTTCAACGATGCCCACCGATGCCGCGGGGACGGCGACCGAAACGGATTGCATCGCCGTCTGCGCAGGCATGGTGGCTGGCAACGGAGGCGTCGGCGTGACAACCATGGCGGGGCGAACCTCCGCTGCGGAAGCTGGATTGCCCGACGGCATGCCGGTCGTTGCAAGGCCGGCCGGCAAGGGCGGCAGGAGTTCCTCGAGGTCGTCGTCGTAGGGGATCTGCTCGCGAACGGCGTTGATGCGATGGATGCGGGGAAGCCCGCGCAGCACCAGCCGCGCGAGGTAGCTGTGCTCGGCCGTCTCGGCCGCCGGCACCGGCAGGCCGACGGTGACGGCGCGCTCGAGCACCGCGCGGGCGGCATCGAGCCGGTTGTGCCGGACGGCGTCCTCGATGGCGGCGACCGCGTCCAGCTCGGCCTGGACCCGCTGGGCGATCTCCTCCGGCCCCCGCTCTCCGCCTAGGGCACGCGCCACCTCCGCCCGTTCCAGCTCGCCAAGCAGGATCGGTTGGAGGAGGGCGCGGAGCGCGCTGGTGTCGATGGTGCCGGCCTGCATGACCTCGCCCAGGAGCCTGAGCACGGCATCGACGACGACGCTGAGACGCCGCCCTCGCTGCCGTGCGAGGTCGGCCATATTTGTCCGCAAGGAGAGACGTATCTCTCGATCGGCGCATTTTTCCGAAAAATTTTTGAGAGTGCCGTCCTCACCGGCGGTGCCCCCGCATGCCGGTAGGATCCGGCGCCACCAATAGACGGAACCGCGGCGGTAGAGGTGAGGGGCAAGCGGCATTGGCGGCTCCGTCTTGAGGAGCGCCGCGCGCGCGTGAGGGCACAGGCCGCTGGCACAGTTGGGGGACTCACCGGGAAGGTCCCGGAGCAGTCGTCCCTAAGTGCTTGATTTACAAGGGAAACAACTGGGAGTTGGTTGGGGGACTAGGATTCGAACCTAGGCTGGCGGAGTCAGAGTCCGCTGTCCTACCGCTAGACGATCCCCCAGACCGTCACCGGGGCGGCTCGTTTGCCGTGCCCCGTGGTGTGGGCGGGTTTATAGCGACCATGTGCCGGGCTGTGAAGAGCTTTTTTCGCTTCGCATGCATTTTTTTCCAACAGCCGCCACCGGCCCGGGTTTCCCTCTGGCCGGCGGCGGCGGACGGCGGTCAGCGTCGGGCGATGGCGGCGATCGGGGCGATGATGTGGCGGAGGTCGTCGTCGGACTCCAGCTCCTCCAGCTTGCGTGGAAGGCGGCGGCGCCAGTTGGGGTGCTGGTCCACCGTGCCGGGCAGGTTGGGCTGCTCGTCGTCGGCCAGCGCGTCCTCGATCTGCACCATCACGATGCGGGACGGAGTGCGCGCCAGATAGGCGTGAACAGCGGCCGACAGTTCCACGCGGAAAGGCTGGTCGCCATCATCGCTGGGATAGCCGTCCGGGCGCAGCCCCTCGCGCGACAGCGCTTGCAGCAGGCGCCAGCGGTCGACTCCACGGTCCCAGATATCCTTGTCGCGGCTGGCATCGTCCGGATATAGGCCGAGGCGCCGGCGCCAGTCCAGGTCGCGGCCGGTCCAGAAGCCCTTGAAAGGCGCCAGATCATGGGTGCTGACCGTCGCCATCGACCCGGCGGGATAGTCGCCGGGGGGCTTGAAGCCGCCGTCGGCGGTGCGCTCGAAATAGAGCACACGGTAGCTGAGGATGCCGGCCTGCTCCAGCGCCGGACGGAAGCCCTCCGGCACCGTGCCCAGATCCTCGCCGATCACGACGCAGCGGTTGCGGCGGCTCTCAAGCGCCACGATGCGCAGCAGGTCGTGGAAGGGATAGGCGACATAGGCGCCAGGGCTGCCGTCCTCCGGAATCCAGAACAGGTGCTGCAGCGCCATCACATGGTCGATGCGGAGCGCGGCGGCATGGCGCATGTTGGCGCGCAGAAGCTCGATGAAAGGGCGGTAGGCGGATTCGCGCAGACCCAGCGGCGACAGCGGGGCGAGGCCCCAGTTCTGGCCGTTCATGTTGAACTGGTCGGGCGGCGCCCCGACATTGGCGCCCTGCACCAGCATCGACGGATCGGCCCAGGCGGAGCCACCGCCGGGATGGGCGGCGACGGCAAGGTCGCGGTAGAAGCCCATGGCAAGCCCGGCGGACCGCCCGCGCGCAGCGGCCTCCCCCAACTGGCGGTCGGCCTCGAACTGGGCCCAGGCGAAGAAATCGACGCGGTCGGCATGCTCGGTGGCGAAGGCGGCAACCTCGGCGCTCCGCGGATCCTGGAAGGCGGCCGGCCAGCTCCGCCACATCCACTGCGCAGAATCCTGACGGAAGAAATGCTCGTGCAGGGCATCGAACAGGGCATGGCGGTCCAGTGCCGCGCCCATGTCCTGCCGGAAGGCGGCATAGGCGGCCTTGCGCAGGTGGTCGTCGGGAAGGGCGCGGAATCGGGCGTGCAGAGCTTCCAGGAGCGGCAGCTTCAGCGCGGCGACGGCGGGGTAGTCGACCAGTTCAGCCTGACGGGCTGCGGCCAGCGCCGTCTGAAAGGCGGGTTCCTCGATCCGGGCGCGCAGATCGTCGGCCCCGGCGAATTCGGGAATGGCGGCCGGGTCGATGTAGAGGATGTTGAGGAACTGGCGGCTGGACGGGGAATAGGGACCGATGTGGTTGGGATCGGCCGGAAACAGAGCGTGCAGCGGGTTCAGGCCGACCAGCCCGGCGCCCAGTCGACCGGCGATCTCGGCAAAGCCGGCGAGGTCGCCGAAATCGCCCATGCCCCAGTCATGCTCCGAGCGCAGCGAATAGACCTGCAGGCCGATGCCCCAGCTGCGGCCGGCCGGCACCATCTCCTCCACCGTCACGCAGCGGTCCGGCGCCACGATCAGGGTGGTGGAGCCGGACGGCCCCGCCGCCCCGCCGGCGGCCTCCACATGCAGGTCCAGCCGGTGATAGCCGATGGGCAGCGATACGGGCAGCAGGGCGCCCAGCGCGCGGCGCTCGTAGGCCGTGCCGTCGAGGGTGGCGCAGTCGGTGACGGGCAGGTCGCGGACCGGGATGCGGCCACCCTGGGCGGTGCCGCCCTCCGGCGTCAGATCCCACGCCAGGGTGGCATCGTCCAGGCCGGCCGGCAGGGCGACGTCCAGATCGATCCCCTGCCCTTCCCCGACCACCAGCACCGGCGGCAGCGGGCGACTCCAGGACCGGCGCTCGACCGTGCGCAGGCTGTCGGCGACCTGATCGTCGGTGGCGGCCTGCAACCCCATGGCGGCGATCAGCGCCCGCTTGGTGGCGGCGGAGGTCTCCCGCCGGTTGCCCCAGATGTCGTGATAGTGGGGTTCTAGTCCAAGCAGATCGGCCAGCCGGTCGAGATCACTCATGCAGGGTCCCCGCGGGTTGTACGGAAAGAGGGTGGGGCTTAGGGATTGGGGGCGCGGCTCGTGGCGTCAATGCCGCCCGGCGGCCTATGCCATCGGCACGCCCCAATTAGCCGGCCGACAGGGCGGTGCTCGCCGGCCCGGCCGCGGCCGGCGGCGGAGCGGAGGAAGCGATGGAGTCGTTCGCGGCCTCGCCCGCCGCATCGGCGGATGACGCCGCCGGCGCCGACGCGGCAGCGGCGGCCTTGGCCTGGGCGATCTGCTCCAGCCGGCTGCGATAGCCGTCGACGGCGGCGGAGACCTCGCGCGTCATCGCCTCAAGCGGGCGGTCGGGATCGACGGCTTGCATCAGGGCGCGGGACAGGGCCTGCAGCTGGTCGCGGTCGTCGGCGGAGACGGGACCGGCTTCGGCGGCGGCCCGCACCTTGTCGGCGAGGGATTTGATGGCGCGGGCGACCGCCTCCACCGGGGCATGGTCGCCGTCGTCGCCCAGCCGGTGCAGCAGATCGTCGAGGAAGCCGCCGATGCGGCCGACATGGTCGATGGACATGCGGTCCGGAACCGGCCGCGCCAGACCGACCAGGGCGAATTCGATCAGGAAGGCGACCTGGATGCTGGCGCGCAGCCGCTTCTGGGTGGTGACGGTGGCGATCGCTTCGTTCAGCCGCATGCGGGCGCCGGACTGGGTCCATTGGCCGGTCGCCTTCAGCCGCAGCGTGTTGGGCGCGTCCAGCACAGGCACCTGCGCCCCCTCGCGCGGGGATTTGCGGCGGTCGGGACCGGTGTAGTCGGCGGTGACGACGAAGCCCTTGCGCGCCTCGATCAGGCTGACGATGCGCTCGCGCACCTGCTTGGGCGACACCGGCTTCATCAGCAGGTCGTCGCCGCCGGCATTGGTGACACGGGTCAGCAGCGCCGGGGTCGGCGCCCAGGTGGTGACGATGACGCAGGCGAAGGGGTTGGGCACCGCCGGTTCGTTGCGCAGGGAGCGGATGAAGCGGAAGGCCTCCGAATCCTCGCCGTCGGCATCGACCAGCACCAGATCGGGCATGGCCGCGGCCAGCAGCCCGGCGGCGGCCCTCACCGAATCGAACAGCTCCACCCGGCGGAAGCCCAGCCGGATCAGCACGTCGCGGAACACGCGCGCGGTGTTGAGCTGGCTGTCGATGATCGCGGCGTCGACCTGCGAGAAATCGTAATCCGGCATCGTCCTACCCGAAGCTCCGCTGCCGCTGTGACGGGAACGCGCGGCGCAGCGTAACACGCTTTGTCTCCGACCGTCGCGGTAGCATCTCCGCCGGGGGGATGGACAGTGGGCAAAGGATCGCAGGGCGATGCGCCATCAGTTTCATGCCCGCCCCTCACATGCCCGGCTGCTCCACCAGGGTGAAGACCAGGACGGTCCGCCCATCGACCAGGGCCGAGCGCCCGGCCAGATGGATGCGCTCGTCCCCCGCCCCGTCGGCGACGCGGGTGTCGAGCACGCAGCGCCAGCCCCGGCCGCCCGGCACGTCGGGCAGGGTCACGGTCAGGATGTCGGCATGGGCGTTCAGCACGATCAGCAGGACGCCGTCGGACAGCGGCTGCCCGTCCGGGCCGACATGGGTGCCGGCGCGGCCGTTCAGCAGCAGGACGATGCAGCGCGCCTGGGTGTTGCGCCAATGCTCCGCCGTCTTCTCCACCCCTTGGGCGTTGTACCAGACGATGTCCTTCAGCCCGTTGGCCGCCACCTCCCGCCCATGCAGGAAGAGGGGGCGGCGCAGAACCGGATGGGCGCGGCGCAACGCGATCAGCCGGCGGACGAAGGACACCAGCGACCCGTCACGCCTGGACCAGTCGAGCCAGGTGAGGTCGTTGTCCTGGCAGTAGGCGTTGTTGTTGCCGTCCTGGCTGTGGTCCAGCTCGTCGCCGGCCAGCATCATCGGCGTGCCCTGCGACAGCATCAGCGTCGCCAGCATGTTGCGCTTCTGCCGCGCCCGCAGTTCGGTCACCGCCGGATCGTCGCTCGGCCCCTCCACCCCATGGTTCCAGGAGCAGTTGGAGGAATGGCCGTCGCGGTTCTCCTCGCCGTTCGCCCAATTGTGCTTGTCGTTGTAGGAAACGAGGTCGTGCAGGGTGAAGCCGTCATGGGCGGTGATGAAGTTCACGCTGGCCCAGGGACGGCGTCCGCGCTTCTCGAACAGGTCGGCGGAGCCGGCGATGCGGCCGGCCAGCTCCGGCAGCATGCCGTCGTCGCCGCGCCAGTAGCGGCGCACGGTGTCGCGGTAGCGGTCGTTCCACTCCGCCCAGCCCGGCGGGAAATTTCCGACCTGATAGCCGCCGGGTCCGACATCCCACGGCTCGGCGATCAGCTTGACGTCGGCCAGCACCGGGTCCTGCCGCACGGCGTCGAGGAAGCCCGAGCCGGGGTCGTAGCCGTAGGGTTCGCGCGCCAACACGGTGGCGAGGTCGAAGCGGAAGCCGTCGACATGCATCTCCGTCACCCAGTAGCGGAGGCTGTCCATCACCATCTGGACGACGCGCGGGTGGCTGAAATCCAGCGTGTTCCCGGTGCCGGTGTCGTTGATGTAGTAGCGCGGGCTGTCCGGCATCAGCCGGTAATAGCTGAGATTGTCGATGCCCTTGAAGGACAGGGTCGGCCCCAGATGGTTGCCCTCGGCCGTGTGGTTGTAGACGACGTCGAGGATGACCTCGATCCCCGCCTCGTGCAGGCGGGCGACCATCGTCTTGAACTCCGACAGGACGCCGGTGTTCATGTAGCGCGGCTCCGGCGCGAAGAAGCCGATGGTGTTGTAGCCCCAGTAGTTGGTCATGCCGCGGGTGACGAGATGCTGCTCGTCGGCGATGGCCTGGACCGGCAGGAACTCCACCGAGGTGATGCCGAGGGCGCGCAGATACTCTATGACCGTCTGGGTCGACATGCCGGAGAAGGTGCCGCGCAGATGGGCCGGCACCTCCGGATGGCGCATGGTGAAGCCGCGGACATGGGTCTCGTAGAGGACCGTGTCGATCCAGGGAACGCGGCGGTGGCGGTCATGGCCCCAGGTGAAGGCGCCGTCCACCACCCGGCATTTCGGCATGCCGCGGGCGTTGTCGCGCCGGTCGAAGGATAAGTCCTCGCGCGTCGAGCCGACCCGGTAGCCGTAATGGGCGTCCGACCATTTGAAGCCGCCGAACAGCGCCCGGGCATAGGGGTCGATCAGCAGCTTGTTCGGGTTAAAGCGGTGCCCCTCCTCCGGCTCGTACGGCCCATGGACGCGGTAGCCGTAGAGCAGGCCGGGGCGGGCGTCGGGCAGGTAGCCGTGCCAGACCTCGTCGGTGTGTTCCGGCAGGGTGATGCGTTCCACCTCGCGCTGGCCGGTCTTGTCGAACAGGCAAAGCTCCACCCGCTCGGCATGGGCGGAGAAGAGCGCGAAATTGACGCCGAACCCGTCCCAGGTGGCGCCGAGCGGATGGGGCTTGCCGGGCCAGACCGGGGTGCGGACAGGGGTGGAGGGCATCAGCGGACGGCCTGTGTGGTGGAATTCTTTGACGTGATCGTCAGGGCCGCTGATCCGGCGGGGCGCCGGTTTGCAGGCCGGCGGATGGAACGTTTGGAACAGGATGAAACAGTTTTCGGGAGGTGTTCCATTGTTCCACGCCCCCTTTGCCCCGCCGTGGCCGCGTACGGACTCCCCCGGCGGCACAGCACCTTGCGGTTTATCCGCCGGGTCCACATCGCGTCATAAATGAAGGGAACGGAGTTCCTATCGACCATCAGCCAGCGCACGCTTCACCGGTTCCCCGAAAAGAAACAAGGGATCCAATAAGAAAGCCTCCCCCCGGCGGCGTCAAGGGAGGTTGGGAAAGAGGCTTCACCCTATTCAATGCGCTGCCTCATTCAGCGCGCGATGAGCAACCATCGACCACGATGTCCCATACGGCGGCACAAGGGCAAGCTCGAGGCGCGCACGTCCGCCGCCCGAAACGCGTGCTAATGGACACCCTTACGCCGGAAGCAGTGAAGGCTTCAACGCCCTTCGCAGTGGGCATCGGGCGGATGTTCGGGACTATTCGGCCGTCCCTCGATTCGGTCGGCGATCGCCGCCAGAGAGGCAACAAGTAAGGTACAGAATGCCATCGCGGGTTTCCGCAGATGGAAGCCTCAAAGCGAGTTCTGGAAATGCCATTTGCGACAGCAGCGCAATACGGACATATTCAATCAGTTGAGTTTGACTCGCTTTCTTTTCTAATATAGCATATTTTATAATGAAGACAACTATCAATGGCAGAGAAAATGGCTCCTCGTAAAATCAAAATTTACGTATCCTACGGAAAGAGCGAAATAGACATTCCGTTTGTCTATAATCTTGTGCAGTCAATTGAAAATTCAAGCAAAGCAGAAATTGACTTCTTATTAGATGAAAAACTTCCAGTCGGCGGAGACATAACGTCTTTCATAAATCAGATTAATGAATCCAGCTTTGTATTGCTATTTCTAAGCCATTTATATAAAAAGAATTTAGAAAATAGAATAGGCAGATCGCATATTGAGTTTGACCTCATCATCAAGCGCTACAAGTCAATTTTGAAACAGCGCTCTAATTTTTCGCAAACTTATCCAGATGGAACTCGTATACATCGTCCGGAAAGCGTTTTTATCATTCCAATTCTTTTAGACGGAGAGTTCAACGATGTGTGTCCGGAAGAAATTTCTCACCTGAAGTACTATGACTTTCGTAAATTCCGCAGTCTTGGATTTTTTGAGTCGTCATCATTTATACCTAAGAGCCTGACCCGAAAAGAATTGAGTGATTTCAGTCCCTTGTGATTCGATCGATGTTGCGAAGCATGACGAATGACA
>NZ_LGQY01000033.1:0-24390 GCF_003116065.1 Azospirillum sp. TSO5
GTTACTCCACTTTCCCGAGCTTGAGTTTCTGGTTCGTTCCTATATCCCGGACAATCTGGTCACTTTCGTGTAGTGACCCCAAGTACCTGCGGCTGATGCCGACGGAGCGCGTCGAGGTGACCGGCAAGGACGGCGGTCCAATCGAGACCAAGGCCACCGTTGACCTGTCCAGCCTGTCCGTCGAGGAGCTGGAGGCGCTCAACGCCGCTGCGGCGAAGGTCAAGAAGGCCGAGGGCTGATCGTGCGGCCCGAGGAACTACTCGCTCACAGGGACGCGATCGAGAAGGCGCTGTGCGAGCGGTCGCTTTACGCCTTTCTCAAGGCGGCGTGGTCGAGCATGGATCCGGCCGAGTTCACCGACGGCTGGCACCTGCGGGCAATCTGCGGGCAGTTGGAGAAGGTAGCCCGTGGCGACATCCGCGACGGGGTCGTGTGCGTGCCGCCGCGACACAGCAAGCCGGTAGACGTGAACGCATGGGTTGTTGAACGCGCCCGCGGGCGCATCAGGCTGGGTGATGTCTCTGTTGGCGATGAGGTTCTGACCCACAAGGGGCGATTCCGCCGAGTGACCGCCGTCCACGAACAAGGCACGCTGCCGGTGGTCGAGGTGCGAACGTCCAAAGGGCGCTCGGTACTATCCGCCCCCGATCACCCATTCCTGACCGTTCGTGGCTGGGTGCCGGCGGGGGATCTGGTCCCGGGTGATGTTGTTGGGGCGGTGCGCTCTGAAGAGTGCGGAACCGACACGATTACGGAGGAGGAGGCTAGGCTCCTCGGCTACTTTGTGGGCGACGGGTGTACGAAATATAAGCAAATGACCATCACGAACATTGATCGTGGGGTTATTGAAGACGTTCATCGCTGCGCTCGCGCCGTCGGATTTTACTCTTCCGAATACAAGAGGGCCGGAACAGAAGCCGTAAAGATCGTCATTAAGTCGGACGAGAATCCGGGGAAGTGGCGGGGGCCGAACAAGCCGAAGCCGCCGTTGTGGAGGTGGCTTGAAAAGCACGGGCTTTTCGGCAAGTGCAGCTACACCAAGCGCGTCCCACCAGCCGTGATGACTGGGTCCAGAAACATTATTGGTCACTTTCTCGGCGCGTATTGGGCATGTGACGGTTCGGTCAAGGAGCGGAAAAATAGACAGTCATCCTCACAGCGTATAACGGCGCAGACTGTCGGCAAGGGTTTGGCGACTGATGTCCAGCACCTGTTCTTGCGCCTCGGGATGTCAGCCGGCGTATATGAGCACAAGCTGAATATTGTCACGAAAAGGCAAGGCGACAACGGATATATCTCGTACAGAATCTGCGTTGATGCGGTTGATTCGTGGAAGTTCTCCGCGCTCATTCCGACATCCCACGCGGCAAAGTCTGGCGCCGCCCTGACGATCTCTCCGGCTGTTTTTGACAAGCCGCTTGCCGAAGATGAGGTTATTAGCGTAGCCCCTGCCGGGGTTGCCGTCTGTCGGTGCTTGACGGTGGATGAGGATCACTCGTTCACAGCTAATGATATCGCCGTCCACAACAGCCTGATCATCTCCGTCGCCTTCCCGGCCTGGATCTGGACGTGGTGGCCGTCGTGCCAGTTCATCGCAACATCCTACGCCGCACCGCTGTCGATCCGCGACAGCGTGAAGATGCGCCGGCTGGTGGAGTCGCCCTGGTACCAGAAGCACTGGGGCAACAAGGTCGTGCTGGTCCACGATCAGAACCAGAAGCAATATTTTCAGACCACCGCTGGCGGTCACAGGTTCTCTACCTCGGTTGGGGGACTCCTAACGGGGTATGGTAGCGACGTGTTCCTATGCGACGACCCGCATAACGTCGTCGATTCCGAATCCGAAAACACCCGCACATCCACCGTGACGTGGTGGCGCGAGGCCGTGCCGACCCGTCTCAACGATCCCAGGACGGGGCGCAAGCTGGTCATCCAGCAGCGGGTGCACGAGAAGGACGTGGCCGGCTGGTGCATCAAGGAAGGCTACAGCCACCTCGTGCTGCCAGCCGAGTTCGAGCACGACCATCCGCACCTGTCGCCACTGGATCAGCGCACGCAGGACGGCGAGCTGCTGTGGCCGGCCCGGTTCGGCCGCGAGGAGATCGACAAGCTGAAGCGGTCGCTCGGCAGCTACGCCGTTGCCGGCCAGTTCCAGCAGCGCCCTGCCCCGCGCGACGGCGGTATGTTTAAGCGGACTTGGTTTGAGATCGTACCTGCCGCGCCGGCGAAGGCGCGCCGCGTCCGCCGGTGGGATCTCGCCGCCACCAGCACCTTGCAGTCCGAGGACCCGGACTGGACTGCTGGCGTGCGGATGTCCCGCGATGACGCCGGTATCTTCTACATCGAGGATACCCGACGTCTGCGTGAGACCTCGTGGAAGGTCGAGCAGGCCATCCAGAACACCGCCAGCAGCGACGGCAAGAATGTGCCGATCGGATTCCCCCAAGACCCAGGCGCCGCGGGCAAGGCGCAAGCGGCCTATCTGGTGCGGCAACTGGCCGGCTACATGGTCAAGACCGCGCCGGAGACCGGCAGCAAGGAGACCCGCGCCGCGCCCTTCGCCGCCCAGGCTGAGGCCGGCAATGTGAAGCTGGTCAAGGGCGACTGGAACGACGCCTTTCTCGACGAGCTGTGCAGCTTCCCGAACGCCGCCCATGACGATCAGGTGGACGCCGCGGCCGGTGCGTTCCGCATGCTAATCGACGGCGGGACGACCGGGCTGCTGGACTTCTACGCGGCCATGGCGACGCAGCAGTATCTGCTGGAGCGCATTACCAGCCTTACGCCGATCCAGCGCACCGCCCTGCACTACATCGAGAACACCGGCGGTCGGCCGACCATCGCCCATTTCGACAACGACCACGACCCAATTGGCAGCCGCCTGCGCGCTGACCTGCTGCGCGACGGCTGGATCCACGAAACCGACGGACACCTCTCGCTGGCTGACGGCGTTGCCGCCGCCCTGACCCGGAAGGATTGACGACATGGCCCGCCCCGAAGGCACGCCGATCGAGCCTGGATTCCTGTCGCGCGTGGCGCAGGGCTTCAAATACGCGCTGCGCGGCGGCACGGCCATGGACTGGTTCGGCCCGAGCCAACCGCTCCAACCAGCCGCGCCGGAGGAAGTGAAGGGTCGCGCCTGGGACTTCCCCACCGGCACGAACCTCCAGACCCGGCCGCGCGGCACCGAGGGGGTGTCGTTCGAGCAGCTTCGGGCGCTTGCGGATGCGTACGATTTACTCCGTTTGGCTATCGAAACGCGTAAGGACCAGCTGTGCCGCGTGCCGTGGTCCATCCAGCCGCAGCAGCGGCCGGACCAGCAGATGCGCGACAAGCCGGACCAGCGCTGCGCCGACCTGGAGGCGTTCCTGAAATTCCCGGACCGCCGGCGGCCCTGGGCGCGTTGGCTGCGCACCCTCGCTGAAGACCTGTTCGTGCTGGACGCCCCGAGCCTATATATCCGCAGGTCGATGGCCGGAGACGTCTTCTCGCTCGATGTGATCGACGGCGCCACCATCCGCCCGCTGGTGGGTGCCGATGGACGCTCGCCGCTGCCGCCGGAGCCGTGCTACCAGCAGGTTCTGAAGGGCGTGCCGGCGGTCGATTACACCGCCGACGAGTTGATCTACCTGCCGTTCAATCCTCGCAGCAATCGCGTCTATGGCTACGGCCAGGTCGAGCAGGTGATCCGCACCGTCGAGATCGGTATCCGGCGGCAGATTCACCAGATGCAGCACTACACCGAAGGGAACGTGCCGGAGGCCCTGTGCGGCGTGCCGGAGGAATGGAGCCCGGACCAGATCGACCAGTTCCAGCGCTACTGGGACAGCCTGATGGAGGGAAACACGGCAGCCCGCCGGCACATGAAGTTCGTGCCGGGCAAGCTGGCCATCCAGTTCACCAAGGACGTGGCCCTGAAGGACATGTTCGACGAGTGGCTGGCGCGGGTGATCTGCTACGCCTTCTCGCTGCCGCCGACCGCATTCGTCCAGCAGATGAACCGCGCCACCGCCCAGACCGCCCAGGAGGCGGCGCTGGAAGAGGGCCTCGCGCCCCTCATGCAATGGGTGAAGGAGCTGCTGGATCTCATCATCCAGAAGCACTTCGGCTACACGGATCTGGAGTTCGTCTGGAAGAACGAGAAGGAACTGGACCCCGCCGTCAAAAACCAGCTTGAGATCGAGAAGCTGAAGGTCGGCCTGCTGTCGTTCGACGAAATCCGCCAAGCCGACGGCAAGGCCCCCTATGGCATCGGCCCGATCATCTTCGGCGTCGGGCCGGCCGGCTTCATCATGGTGGAGGATCTGAAAGACCCCGCCAAGCGCGCGGCGCTGATGAATCCGCAGCCCCCTGCCCTGCCCGGCGCGGCCGGAGAGCCGCCCCCTGGTCACCCGGGCGCCCCGCCCTCCCCTGCTCCGGCGCCCGGCCCGGCGATCAGCGAGGCCCACCATGCTGCCGCGGCGGCCCTGCACGCGACCGTGTCCTCGGCTCCCGCGCCCCGACCAGTCGCCGTCGAGACGGAGCCGCTGAACGAGGCGCACCAAGCGGCTATCGATCATATCCACGAGATTTTCGGCGTCACGCCCCAGCAGCAGGCGCAAGATGACGGCGCCCACACGCCGGAGATCGCCGAGGCCATGGCCGCGCTGCAGGAGACGCTGGGTAAGCGTGCCGGCCCTTTCGATGATGCGCTCGCCAAGGCGTCCCCGCCCTATCTGCTGAGGATCGCCGAGGCGGCCGAGAGCGGGCTGGTGCAGGCGTTCGGCAACGCGCTTCTGTGGTGGAATCGTCAGGGCGAGCGGATCGGCGAAGACGCCGCAATTGCCTCCTCGCCCGACGATATCGCACTGCCGATCGACGAGATGGAGCGTCGGCTGGACCCCGCCTTCGGCAAGCTGCGGTCAGTCTTCCGTGAGGCCGGCGAAGCGACGGTGAACGACAACCTGCCGGCACCGCCGGGCAGCGAGCGGATCGACTTCAATTTCGATCTGCGTAACAGGCGCGTCACCGACTTCCTCGACGGCTACAAGATGGACCTGATCCGGCACATCACCGCCGATCAGACCGAACAGGTGCGGGCCATCGTGACCGATGCCGCCACGCGCGGCGAGCCGCCGGCAACCATCGCCCGCCGCGTGCGCGACGTGGTCGGCTTGACGCCCTATCAGGCGGGTGTCGTGGAGACCTACCGCGCCGAGCTGGAGCGACTGGCCCCGGCCGCGCTGTCGCGAGTGCTGCGCGACGCTCACTTTGATCCCACGCTTAATCGGGCGCTGGAGAGCGGGCAGGCGCTGGGCGACGAGCAGATCGACAAGATGGTAGCGGCGTACAAGCGCCGGTTCCTCGACATGCGCGCGATGACGATTGGCCGGACCGAGAGCATCAGGGCCGCCAACCATGGCGCCCGCATGTCGGTAGCCGCCATGCTGGACGATCCCGAGATGGAGGGGTTGACGGTCGAGAAGACGTGGATGGCGACCGACGACCACCGCACGCGCGACAGCCACCGGGCCATGAACGGCCAGAAGGTAGTCGGGCTGGACACGCCATTCGTCACGCCCAGCGGCGTGCAGATGAGCGGTCCGCACGATCCGGCCGCGCCTGCCGAAGAGGTGATTAATTGTCGGTGTACGTGCAAATTTAGGCTGGTGCCGGCGGCGGGGGCGGCGTTCTAACGGGACAAAACAAAAACCCCGCCACCAGACCGGTGAGCGGGGTTTTTGTTGTCATGCCGCCATGCGACTGGCGATCAGGTCGGCGATCTCGCGGGCCTCCTCCAGGGTCGGCGTGCCGAGATCCTTGTGAGTCTCGGCGTCGAGTGCCGGGTGATTGTCGGCCATCACGTCGGCCAGCAGGATAGTGCGGCCTGCGTCGGTGTCTCCGAACACGCTGTAACCGGCAACTGTCTCGGCCTTGCCGTCGATGCTGACGGTCATGTTCTCAACGGCGGTCTTAACGATCTTCATGCTATTGCCTTTCTGGTTGGTTGTCGTCAATGCCGCGCCGGAGCGCACATACCGAGCGCCACCGGCGGGTTGTTGATCTGCGCGCGGGCCATGTTGAACCAGGACATGCCGAAGTGTTTCATGATGCCGCTGCGGGCTTCGGCCAGCGTGTCGTAGACGCCGGTCTGCCAGTCCTCGATGAGCGACGAAGATCCGTGCAGTCGGTCGCGGCGCTTGATGTTCTCCACGGCTTCCCGGCTGCCATTGCAGTCGGATACCTGGATGGTGCGCTTGCCGGACTTGTACCCGAATGCCGACACGACGATCGGCCCGTAGCTCAAGCTGTTGCTTTCCATGTTGGATTCTCCCTGCGCCGATCATTCCGTCGGCTGGTTGGGTTCTGCCTATTATGACGATATGGACTATTTGCGCAAGGAAAAAGCCTTCTCGGGTCTGTTAACCTTCAAGCCCCAATCCGTCACCTCCCCGCACCTTTCCTCCAAGATGGTGATCCGCCATGAATGAAGTCGTCGGTTACCTCAGCCTCACCAAGGCGGACGAGGAGAGGCGTCTGGTCTACGGACGCGCCACGCAGCAGGTGGTCGACCGCGCCGGGGAGGAGTTGGATTACGCCAGTGCCGTGCCAGCGTTCCGCGAATGGTCTGAATCGTTTGAGCGTTCCACCGGCGGCCTGAGCAAGGGCAATTTGCGGGTTCAACACGACCCGAAGAAGGTCGCCGGCAAGTTCGTCGACATCATCTTCAACGATGCCGATCGCGCCATCGACGTCGTCGCGAAGGTGGTCGACGATAACGAGTGGAGAAAGGTGCTGGAAGGCTGCTACACCGGCTTCAGCATCGGTGGGGGGTACGCCAAACGTTGGGTTGAAAACGGCATCAAGAAGTACACCCCTCGGATTAGCGAAATTTCGCTCGTCGACCGCCCATGCGTTCCCACCGCCAGCTTCATGGAGATCCTGAAGGCCGACGGCAGCGTGGAGCGCCGCGAGTTCGTCGTAGACGCCGACAACGGCGCTCTGATTGATCCGGAGCACAACCAGCGCATCAGCGGATCGCTGCCGCCCGGCGAAGAGGTGCCGGTCCGTTCTGACGCCGACCGCCTGCGCGCCATTGCCGCCCTGGCCGGCGGCATGATGCCCAATTCGCCCGATGCCGCCATGCCCGTGCCGGATCAGATGACCGACACGCGCGAGACCGCCCAGCCGAAGCCGGTCGATACCAGCGCCGTGGAGAAGGTCGCCATGTTCGGTGATCTCTACAAGGCCGACGGGCGCAAGGGGCGCGATGGCGACGGTGACGGCAAGCTGAACGAGGGGAAGGCGAGCGCGGTCATCGGCGGCGCCCTGCTGGGCGCCTCGGTCGCCTCCACCCCCGAAGCGGTGAATGTCGCGCGGCGTGGCCTGGACGCTTTCCACGGGGCGGTCCTGGGCTTCAAGACGCGCAACGACGCGCGCGATTTCAAGACGCGCCGCCTGACCGACGGCCCTTCGTCGGCTCCATCCGGTCTGCGCACCGCCCTGGAGCGGACCATCGGCGGCGCAAAGGCTGGCGTCGCCGCCGGCAAAGGCATGGACGCTGCCGCGCAGAAGACCTTCGACGAGGGCGTCCGCGCTCAGTCCAGGATGCGGATCGGGCCGATTGCGATGGCGCCAGGAGATGGCGAGAAGGTGCGGCACGCCTTCGCCGCGCGCAGCTTCATGCAGTCCCGCGCGAAGGGCGCTAAGCTGGCCGCGTTGCTGGCTGGCGGCGCGGCGGGTGCTGGAATCGGCTACGCCATGAGCAAGTCGGAACCGGTTCTGTTCAGCGATCTTTACAAGGCGGATTGGGACGAATCCAAGCATCCGCGCGATGACAATGGTCGCTTCACCGGCGTCGGCATGGGCGTCGCCGCAGTCGGCGGCGCGCTCGTCGGGGGTGCGCTCACGGCTGCCGCGCTGCGCACCGGTCGCGGTCAGGCAGCGATGTCGGCCGCCCGCGCCAGCATGGGGCCGATCACCCGGGCCGTGGACAGCGTGTCGAGGGACACCGCGGCGGCGTGGCGTGTCGCCAGCAAGACTGCCGCCGGCCAGTTTGTCGGGAACCAATACAAGAACTTCCGCTCGCTGCCGCGACTGGTGCAGGCCGGCGCCGTTGGGACCGCCCTCGCCGTGACGCCGGGCGGCGATAAGCTGTTCGGACTGGTGGGGCTCGACCCGAACGCCGAGTGGACCAATGGCGGCTTCCGCTTCAGCATCAAGTCCAAGAACACCGGCGCGAACGTCTTCAGCCAGAATGTGAAGCTGTTCAACGAGGACGCTCCCACGGCGCCGCAGCCCCAGCAGCAGCCCTATCAGCGCCCTCCGCTCGCCATGCCGCAGCCTCAGCAGGCGGCGCGCTCCTACGAGCAGACGGGCAGCATCATGGGTCAGCCGGCCGCTCGGCCCGCCGTGGCGCAACCGGCCCAGGCGCCCGCTCCCACCCCGGCACAGTCGCAGCCGGCGGCTCCTGACGCACGGGCCGCTTACAGCGAGCGTCCGCAGATCAATCCGCGCAACGAGGCATATCAGCGCCTCAAGCACGGTGTGAACATGGCCATTGAGAGGGAGGCGTATTTCAAGGGCGACGGGGATCTGGCTTGGGCAAAGAACGTCGAGCAGGTCGACGATGCCGCGCGCAAGTCCCGCGATATCAACTACGCCGAAGCTCAGGATGTCGTGAACAAGATCCGCTTCAGCATGTGGACGAAGCCGAGTGCTGCCAAAGGTGATTACGACGACCTGAAGGATCACATTGAGGTTCGGCACTCGCCCGGTCGCGATGGCAAGTCGGACTATGAAAGCGACAACGGCGACCTGTACCGGAAGGCCGACAAGGCGTTGGTGCGGTATGCGCCACACCTGTCGCGGCCTCAGAAGGAGGCTCTGTACGCCTTCATCGACAGCAAGCGGATCCCACCGGACTACGACATGATCAAGGCCGCCACCTTCGGCGATTTGTTCAAGGCCTGGGACGAGCCCGCTCCCCTGCTGTTCGGCGACCTGTTCAAGGCGGAGTGGGAGGAATCCAAGCACCCACGGGACGGCGAAGGCCAGTTCGCCGACGTGCCGGGAAAGGGGAACGATTCCGACCCTTTTCACGATGGCCGCGGCTATTCGGTCGCGGCCAAGAAGCGCGCTCATGAAACCGCCGTCAAGGTCGCCAAGCCTGACACCAAGGAGTACGCCGAGGCCTATCACAAGGCCATGATCCAAGAGGATCCGAAGTACCGGTCGGAGCACACCCAGGTCATCGAGGAGCGCCGTGGTCGCGACGTGTGGCCCATCATGGCAGCCAAGGCGACCAGCTGGGCGGCATTCGGCGGCGGTGCGGCACTGGGCGCGGCTCTGCCGAACAAGCGCGTGGGGCAAGCGGCCGGCGCGCTGTTCGGTGGCATGTTCGGTGCGGCACGCGGCGTGGTCGGCGGCGTGGTGAACCCGACGCGCTCATTCAAGTTTGCCGGCCGGAACGTGACGATCGGCGGCAAGGACTGGGCGTCGCGGCTGATGGCTGGAGCCGCCGGAACGGCGCACGGCGCGGTGTCGGGCGCCTTCAAGGGCGCTCGCGCGGCCACTCGCAGCACGAAATGGAACCGGGCCGCGAACGCCGGCATCGCTGCCAATGCCGTCGGCTGGGGCGTCTACTTTGGGGTGCAGCCTCCGGTTCACTTCCTCGGCAACGTCAACGACGCGGCGCGCGGCGGTGCCCGCCGGGTGGAGAAGTAAATGACCGATATCGCATCCTGCATGGCCGCGCTCCAGCAGACGCTCGCCAAGTCCGACGGTCGCGCCGGCCGTGACGCCGACGGCGACGGCAAGCTGAACGAAGGCCGCCATGCCGCTCAGATGGTTGCCGGTGGCGTCGGCGCGGCGGCGGCCAGTACCGCCCTGGCCCATTATGGCGCCAAGGTTGGCGAGTTCGCCGGCGAGCGCGCCGGCCGCAAAGCCGAGGCTTACACCCGCCTCGCCGGTCGCATCGCCCGTCGCCATGTGCAGCACGCCCCCGATCCTGGAATCCCGATCTTCGCCATGGGCCGCGCCAAGGTGGCTGTGGGTGATCTGGCAGCCAAGCAGTCCATGTTCTCTGGCAAGCTCGCGCGCCAGCTGGGGCGCTTCGCCGGGCACGGCATCGGCGCCGGTGCTGGGTTGGCCATGGGCGGCATCGTGGGCGATCTGGTCGGCGATCGAATCGGGTTCGGGGCGCACCAGGCGGTCACCGGCGACAAGGGCGAGTGGGATTACCGCGCCAATACCCTGGGCGGTGCTGGCGCGGGGATGGTCGGCGCGACGGTCGGTCACATGGCCGGGCAGATGGGCGTCGGCATGCGGCACAAGCCGCGCCTTCGGGCCGGCCGCAGCTTCCTGTTCAGCCTGCTGGGCGGTGTCGCCGGTGAGGCGGTCGGTAACTGGGCCGACCGGCGCGGGAAGGTGACCCAAGGGCTGCTGGGCGAGCGCAGCATCTTGGGCGATCACCGGCCATTCCACAGCGACACGCTGAAAGCGGATGGCATCTCCGCCGCCGCGGCGGACCTCCAGCAGACGCTCACCAAAGGCTGGAGCGAGCACGCCGCCCGTGCCGCAGCGCAGGCTACTGCCGCCCCCACCGAAGCCCAGGCCAAGGCCGGCAATTACGCCAAGGGTCGGCTGAAGGTTCATGGCTTGGACGTGGTGATCGAGACCCCCGCCGGCACCGAGCGCCGTGGCGTGGGGCCGGACGGAAAGCCCTGGTCGGTGCGGATGCCGGCGCATTATGGATATGTCGGCGGCACGAAGGGTGCCGATGGTGATGCAGTGGACGTCTATCTCGGACCGGCGCCATCCGCCAAGAACGTCTACGTGGTCGACCAGATCGACCCGGCCACCGGCCAGTTCGATGAGCACAAATGCGTGCTGGGCTGCCACACCGAAATGGAAGCGGCCCAGCTTTACCGTGACGGGTTCAGCGACGGCAGTGGTGCACGGCGCATGGGGGCAATCACCGCCATGCCGATCGACCAGTTCAAAGATTGGCTGCGGAGCGGCGATACCAAGAATCCTGTCGCCTACGCCCCGCCGATGGAGAAATTCGCGCAGATCGCGTGTGCGCTCAGCACGATGATTGGAGAGCCCCGCCGAAATCATGCCGTTTCGCATGTTACGGTTGGGAGGGCGCTCGCCAAATCGGCACGCGGAACTGACGGCGACCACGACGGCATGATCCACGACGGCCAGCAGGACCAAAGCGCGGCGCCTGCGCCCTCCAAGGCTGGCGTGGCGGAGCGTGAAGGTGGCGGGCTCGGCGAAGCTGTCGGGTTTGCGTCCGGCGGCATCCTGGCGGGCGTTGCTCTCGGTCATAACCGGCAGAAGGCCGGCTTGAAGGCCGCACCGTCCGCAGGTGCCGGCAAGGCAATGTCGCGCAGCGGGCTTCAAACGCGCCTCAGGGCGATCTCGCGCATGGGCGTGAAGGGCGTCGCCGCGAATGTCGCGCGTTCCGCTGGCGGCGGCGTGGCGAGAATGGTTGCCGGTGGTGTCGGCGGGTTGGCCATCGGCGCTGCCGGCGCGGCTGCCGGCGCGGCTGCCGATCGGGCGCTCGGTAACGCCAAGACGCACCAACGGCGCGAAGGGGATTTCGAGGCGATCGGCAACCTTGCCGGCACGGTGATCGGCGGCATGGTGGGCGGGACGCTGGGCGGCGCGAGCGGCGTGCTGACCGGCCCGGGCGCCATTGCGACAGCCATCGCTGGCGAGGCGGCTGGTGCCTACGGTGGCGGCAAGCTGGGCGGCGCGCTGGGCCGCCTGCTGGACGGATCAAAAAGAAAAACCCCGCATCAGTCGATGCGGGGTTCGGCTTCTCCGGCGTAGTAGAGCGCGGCGGCCAAGACTGCCGTAAGCGGAATGGCGGCTCCAGGCCACATCATTACGCCGACGAAAAGAGCTTTGGAAAGATAGTCCATAACTCGACTCCTTGTTGATCTTCCAATGATCATACAAGAAAGAGAGAGTATTCGCAAGGATTTACTCTTGTCCATTACCACCGGCGACGGTCTGGTCGCCGACGATCGCGTTACATCCCGACGGAAGCGTCGGGGGTGGCGACGCACCATCATGGGCGCAGCCCGTTGCGGCAGCCCGAACCTCCGCAACCTGCACAAGGGTGAGAGCATGTCAGAGATCGACGACATGCTGGGAGCGCTCCAAAAGAGCGTCCTCAGCATTCTGGAAGCGCCGGAGGCCGAGCGCAAAGACCTGCTGACCAAGTCGGTCGGCCAGTTCAACGAGGCGGTGACCGGGTTCGTCGGCGCCGTCGCCGAAGACGCTTTCCAGCAGGGGCGCGTCGTCGACTTGCTGAAGTTCGATGGCATGGGCGAGGGCGGCGTGCTGGCGAAGGGCATGGACCACGTCGCCGGGTTCGCGCTGGTCATGAAGCAGCTGGAGTTCTTCCTGGAATCCTGGGCCGGCGAGGTCGAGGAGGAATCCGGCGAGGGTGCGCAGGCCGGCGGTACGGCGCAGGAACCGCCGCCGGGCCTCGTCGCGGCGGCACAGTGGTACCAGATGGGCCAGCAGGTGCTGAAGTTCCTGGTGGGCCACGCCACCGGCGACGACAGCACGGAGGCCGATGCGGGCACCGGCGCCGAGCCGCCCAAGGATCCCGGCACCGACAAGGGCCAGGAGCCCCCGCCCGCCCCTGCCGCATCCGAGCAGAAGCAGGCCGAACCGCCGCCGCCCGCCGCCGACGAGAAGAAGGACGCCGGCGCTGCCCCGGCCGAGAGCGGCAACCAGACCGACGAGGACGACGAGAAGAAGCGCGCCATGAGCAAGGCCGACGGCACCGAGGGCGGCGACCTGCTGGCCAAGGTCGAGGCGATGCTGAACGAGCGCCTGGAGAAGGTGGCGGCCGAGAAGGACGCCGAGCTGGCCAAGGCCGCCGCCGACAACGCTAAGCTGCTGGAAGAGATCGAGGCGCTGAAGAAGTCCACGCCGGCCCCCGCGAAGGGTGCCGTGATGGCGGTCAACAAGGCCTCCGACAGCAACACGCTGGGCAAGAGCGATGGCGAAGCCGACCTCCAGGCGGAGGCCGAGCGGCTGTCCAAGATGGACCCGGAAGCCCGCGCGCTGGAGATGATCAAGATCGCCCAGCGCCGCCCGCATCCCGCCACGCTGCGCTGATCAGCCACCGAACACGGAGCCGGCCGTCAGGCCGCCGTATCGCCCCGCCGGGACATCCCGAGCGGGGCTTTTTCATGTCCAACGGCCAGACGGCCAAGGAGATCCCCAGATGACGACCACCGTTCAGGAAACCCTGGCGCTCCTGAAGTCCATCCAGGCGCAGGGCGGCGACGAGGCCCTGGCCAAGAGCATCACGACCGCGCAGGGTCTGGTTGCCTACGACCTGCAGGCGCCGGCCAAGAACCTGTATCCGCAGTACACGCCGCTGCGGAACGAGATTCCGCGCGTCGGCGGCGGTATCGGTCTGGCCACCAACTGGCGCGTCGTCCAGGCGATCAACGGCTCGGGCTTCGACGCGATGGGCTGGGTGCCGGAGGGTCAGCGCTCCGGTCGCATGAGCTACCAGACCGCCAACCGCTCGGCCAGCTTCGTCACCATCGGCGAGGAGGACCAGATCTCGTACGAGGCCATTCATGCGGGTCAGGGCTTCGAGGACCTGCAGGCCAGCATGCGGATGCGCCTCCTGCAGAAGATGATGCAGAAGGAAGAGCACGCGATCATCGGCGGCAACGCCTCGCTCGTCCTGGCTCAGCCGACCGCCCCCACCCTGTCCGCCGGCGGCAGCGGCGCCACTCTGCCGGGCGCACCGACGACCTACTCGGTCATCGTCGTCGCCCTGACCTACGAGGGCTTCCGCGGCTCCTCGCTGGCCAGCGGCGTGGTGACGTCCAAGACGATCACCGGCGCGGACGGCGCGAACTACACCCTGAACGGCGGCTCCTCGGCTCCGTCGAATGCGGCCACCCAGGCGATCACCCTCGGTCAGGTGCTGTCGTGCTCCACGCCGGCGGTCACCGGCGCGGTCGGCTACGCCTGGTTCGTCGGCACCTCCGGCAGCGAGACCCTGCAGGCGATCACGACCATCAACTCGGTCAAGTTCTCGGCACCGTTGGCCGGCGGCCGGCAGCCGGCCTCGGCGGTCAGCGGCGACCACTCGCGGAACAGCGACTATGCCTTCGACGGCCTGCTGACCACCGCCCTGGGCGCCGGCTCCAACGCCTACGTCAACTACCTGCCGACCGGCACCGCCGGTACGGGGTCGACGCTGACCAGCTCGGGCCGCGGCTCGATCGTCGAGATCGACGTCATGCTGAAGGCGATGTACGACAACTATCAGGTCTCGCCATCCACGCTGTACGTCAACAGCCAGGAGCTGAACAACATCACCAACAAGGTGCTGACCAACTCCTCGGCCCCGCTGCTGCGCTACGACCAGCCGGTCAACTCGTCCGACCCGATCGCCCTGATGGCCGGCGGCACGGTGTCGATGTATTTCAACCCGTTCAGCAACAACGGCGGCTACAAGATCCCGATCAAGATCCACCCCTACTGCCCGCCGGGCATGATTTGGGGCTGGAGCAAGGATCTGCCGATCCAGTACCAGTCGAACAACGTTCCGAACGTCGCGGAAATCAAGACGAGAAAAGACTATTACGCAATCGATTGGCCCATCAAGACTCGCCAGCAGGAAAGCGGCGTTTACGCCGAAGAAGTGCTGGCCGTCTACGCCCCGTTTGCCATGGGGGTTATTGGCAATATTGCCAACGGCTAAGGCCGGCGGCACGGCGGGGGCTTCGGCCCCCGCCATTTTTTATTTGTCCGCAATCTGGAGGCCCCGACATGCCCCCCTTCTTCGACAATCCCGACGATCCCCATTCCAGCATCAGCCTGCATGGCGTGCCGCTCGAAGTGCAGCGCGATGGTCGCGTGTTCGCGCCGGCCGAAGACGCCGAGACGCTGTCCGCCCACGGCTGGCGCGTGTCGCTGAATCAGGATGACGGCACCGGCGAGACGCCTGCCGCCCCCACCCTCGCACCAAGCGAGCACGTCGTGCCGCCGCCGGCTGCCGCCGCCGATCAGCCGCCGGCTGGCGGCGATGTCGACAAGACCAACGATGGCGTCGATAAGCCGGAAGACAGCGACCAGCCCACCGACGATCAGCAGTCCGACGGCACCGGTGAGACGCCTGCCGGCGATACCAAGATCGATCCCGCAACCATGGACAAGGCCGCCCTGCGCGCCTTCCTGGCCGAGCACGGTCAGAACCCCGGCCCGGCCACGGGTGAGGAGAAGCTGCGCGCCGCGGTGGCGGCCATCCTGGCGGGCGGGGAGTAACAGCCATGGCGACGGGCGATCTGACGACGCTGACCGCGGTCAAGGAGTGGCTGGAGATCACCGACGGCAGCCAGGACGCCCTGCTGTCGCGACTCATCACCGCCGCCAGCACCGCGATCCAGAACAGCCTCAATCGCCCGTCGCTGGTCCCCACCGTTTATGAAGGCGTCTTCGACGGGACTGGCGGGACCAGCATCGTGCCGAAGAACTATCCCATCACCGACGTCGCGTCGGTGGCGGTCGACGGCGCGCCGGTGTCGCTCGACCGCGTGGTCTGGGATGCGGTTTCCATCTCGCTGACGGCAGGCACATTCCCCCGCGGGCGCAGCAATGTGCGGATCACCTACACCGCTGGCCAGCCCGTTCCGGCCGATGTGGAGCAGGCCTGCCTGCTGACCGTCCAAGCGATGTTCGGCAGCTTGGACCTGGATCCCAATCTGAGCAGCGAGAGCGGGACCGGCTACAGCTCCAGCTTCCGCGAGACGGCCGGCGCCATCCCGCCCGCGGCCAAGGCGCTGCTGTCCCAATACAGGCGGGTGTTCTGATGGGATTCGATCGGCGCGTCCGTGCCCGCACAGCATCAATCGCGCGCCGCCGCGGCACGACCATCACCCTGCGGCGCGTGACCACGCTCGACGGCCCCGGCCCGGCAGCCATCAACCCGCCGAACGCCGCCGTGCTGACCGTCGCCGCGAACGCTGTTGCCGGCGCGACATCCATCGCCCTGCGGGCGCGGTCGCTCAGCGGTCGCCTGATTCCCGGCGATCGCTTCACCGTGCCGAGCGACGCGACCATCTATACCGTTGCGGCCCAGGCCATTGCGGTCAATGCGCAGATCGGCGCGGCGCAGTTCACGCCGCCGCTGGTGGCCGACGTCGCCGCTGGTGTGTCGGCGCACATGATCTACGCCGCCGACAAGGCGGTTGCTGCGCGCGTGGAAGGGTTCCCCGAGCGGCTGATTGACGGCACGCTGATCCGTGTTGGCGACCTGCAGGTGCTGATCCCCGGCAGCGAGTTGGATGAGCCGCCGCGCCTCACCGACCGGCTCATCCTCGACGGTATCGAGAAGTCCATCGTCACCGTGACGCCGGTCTACGCCGCCTCGCAGATCGCCTACTGGCGCATCCAGGCGCGCTAATCGGACACGTCGTCCAGCGTGATGAAGCGCAGGTCGAGCGGCGGCGGGTTGTCACCCTCTCCGATCACCTCGTCTTGGCACAGCAGCAGCCTGATGCCGTCGACGCGCAGCACGCTCCATGTCCGCCGCAGCAGCGCGCCGCGGACAAGCGCCCCGACGTCCGTGTGGCTGACCGACAGGATCGGGCTGCCGGGACGCATCATCTCAGCGATGTGAGAGCCGAGCAGCCCGTCCACCCTCGGGGTGGCGATGGACCGCAGGTTTCCGCCTTTCAGCAGCGAGGCTGACGGGCCGAGCGCTCTCTTGAGTCCGGTAGAGATCGCCACGAAGGAAAATTCCCCATCCAGCAGCGACGCCGCTCCGGGCTGGGCCAGAATGAAGGCTCTTGCAAAGGCGTCGCTTGGGATGGCGTCTTGCTGCGACAGCATGTCGCGCAGTCTTCTCTGCATCCCGATGTCGGGAATTTGCCGTCCAGATTCCCATCTTGAAATAGTGGCTTGGTCAACTCCAAGAAGTTCGGCATACGCTGCCTGCGTGAGGCGTAGCGATTCTCTGTGCCTCCTGATGATCCACGACCAGCGCAAATGCCGCACCCTCCGGTTATTGCGTCCGCATTCGCGGAAACGCATACTGGAGTATGCGGCGTTTTCTATTTCGTATTTGTAAAAATTGGGCAGAGAATTATTAGGACTCTCCCCAATATGCGTATATATGCGCCATAGTTTGTTTCACCGTGCATTTTGCAAAATGCCCCGACACGCGAAACGCGGTAACCTAGTTGGGGGCATTTGATGCGCATTCTTGATACCTGCAATCGCACGACCATCCTCATTGAGGCAGCACAGACACTCACCGAGAGATACGCTGGCGATCACCAGATGGATTTCGTTGTGGCCTTGCTACTGCGGGAGGCGTCGAGCGGACTTGCCACAGCCGCACGGGGCTTGGAGCAACCTAAGCCAGCAAACGACCCGGCCCCGTCCCGGCAATCGGCGGGCGCCGCCTGTTAAGGGTTGAGAGAGAGGCCGCCTTCGGGCGGCCTCTTGCATTTCCGCTCCGGAGGAGACCGATGCCTGATCCGACCGTCCCCTCCGACCAGAACAGCTTAATCTACGCCGCCGGCAGCGCGATCATCCTGCTGATTGCTGGCGCCGGGGCGACACTCAAGACACTGCGGCAGCAGCGTCATACCGACAGCATCCACAAGGATTCCAGCGAGCTGTTCGATCAGCTCCAGAAGACCATCAGCCGATCCGAAAAGCGCATCGACGAATTGACCAAGCGCCTGGACACGATGGCGTCCGAACGCAATGCGGTCATGGTCGAGAATGAGCGGCTGCGCGGCGAGAACGCTCGGCTGACGGACCAGATCAATGTTTTGCGGGAAGGCCAGCAGCGCCTGGAGGGTGAGTTGAAGGCGGCTCTGGCCAAGATCGATGACATGGAAGTGCGCAATGGGGCGTGGAAGCCGGGCGATCCCGATCGCCGGAGCCGCGGCGCGCAATGAGTGATTTCAGTTTCGCCATCAGCCGGTGGTGCGACAGGGCGAAGGGGCGCGCGACTGCGGTGTTGCGCGGCACCGCCCTGGAGGCCGTCGGTAGGGTGCAGGAGTTGACGCCGGTCGATACGGGCTTTCTGCGCGCCAACTGGAGTGCGGTGTTGACCGTCGACGCGATCCCGAAGCCGGGAGCTCCCACGCTGGAGGCGCTCGCCACCGCCCGTGCCGGCGACGTGATCTACATCGTGAATCCTACGGCTTATGCCCGTGCAATTGAGTATGGCCGGACCGGGGAGCGGAAAGACGGCACGCAGTGGGTCATGCAGGGCCGCGGCATGGCGGCACAGACGGTCGCCGAGTTGCCGCAGATCGCCGACCGCGTGCTCAAAGCTTTGACCAAATAAAGTCCAAACAGGACTAAAATGAGCGCGATCAGCATCCAGACCGCATTTGATACGCTGCTCGACAGCAGCCAGTCGGCGGCGATCGACATCGCTTGGTTTGGTCGCGCCTTCACGCCGCAGATCGGTATGCCCTACCTCCGCCCCTCCATGCTGGCCTGCACCAGTGCGCCGCAGGGGGCAGGTGCGAACGGCACGATCCTGTGGAGTGGTCGGTATCAGCTGCTGCTGAACTACCCCGCCGCCAGTGGCCCGGACGACGCCGGGCAGAAGGCCGAGGAGCTTCGTGTCGTCTTCCGGCGCGGCCTCAACCTGCCGACCAGCGACGGCTGGGCTGTCGTGGTGGAGAACACCGAAGTGCCGCCGCCCATGCAGGGCGATGTGTGGCTGACCCAGCCCGTACTGGTGCGCTGGTGGGCTCTCGAATTTCCAACGTAAGAGGAAGCCATGGAGACCGAGATGGACACCGACCTCGCGGCTGAGACCATCGCCGCAACCGAAGAAATCGCGACGCCGGTCGACAAGAAGACCGAGGTTCTGACGCGCATCCGTGATGCGCAGTGGGGCGCCGACCGCGAGGACGGCCTGACCG
The DNA here is from genome assembly GCF_003116065.1 of Azospirillum sp. TSO5. Lineage (NCBI taxonomy): Bacteria > Pseudomonadati > Pseudomonadota > Alphaproteobacteria > Rhodospirillales > Azospirillaceae > Azospirillum > Azospirillum sp. TSO5. The sequence goes on from NZ_LGQY01000033.1 coordinate 18,930, forward strand.
CCCTGATCCGCGAGTTCCAGGCACTCGCCGCCGAGGCGCTCGCCTAAGACCCCACCCCAACATCACCGGCCGGTCACGTGCCGGTCTCCACAGCCCGCCGGCACCCGCCGAGCGGGCTTTTCTTTTGAGGAGAGCCCGCCATGGCAATCGCTTCCGGCGTCGCAAAGAAGCTGCGATTCAAGGAGGAGGCGTCCTGGGGCGTCATTGCTCCGGACAGTGACACCACCTACACCCGCAAGAGCCTGCGGCGCGTCCAGTCCACCCTGGACCTGACCAAGGACGTCTACCAGTCGAACGAAATCCGTTCCGACTATCAGGTCTACGACGCCCGGCACGGCGTGCGGAAGGTCGCCGGCAACATCAACGGCGAGTTCTCGCTCGGCACCTACGCCGACCTGCTGGCGGCGGCCCTGCGTTACTCCTGGCAGAACGGCGCCACCTTCACGTCGTCGACCGGCAGCGAGATCACGACCACCGCCAACACCATCGTGCGGGCCAGCGGATCCTGGATTGCGGACGGCTTCAAGGTGGGCGACGTCGGCCGGCTGGCCGGCCATCCGACCAGCGCCAACAACGGCGTGAACCTGCGGATCCTGTCGCTGACCGCCACCACCATCACCGTTCCGGCGGGCAGCCTGACCGTCAACGCCACGCCCGCCACCGGCGTCACGTTCGCCGTGAAGGGCAAGAAGCTGTGGGTGCCGTCGACCGGCCACCTGGACCGCTCGTTCACCTTCGAGCACTACTACAGCGACATCGGCGAGTCCGAGCAGTTCACCGGCTGCAAGGTCAACACCGCCCAGATCGCCCTGCCGGCCACCGGTATGATGACGGCCCAGTTCGGCATCATGGGCAAGGATATGCTGACGACCAGCGGCGCCTCGGCCCCCTATTTCACCAGCGTGGCGGCCGACACGACCACCGGCGTGCTGGCGGCGGTCAACGGCGTGCTGCGGATCGCCGGCACCGACGTGGCGGTGGTGACGGGCCTGCAGCTGAACATCGACGGCGGCTACACCAGCGAGCCGGTCGTCGGCAGCAACACGGTGCCGTCCCTGGTGCCGGGGCGTGTGAAGGTGAGCGGCCAGTTCACGGCGCAGTTCGACAGCCCGACGTTCCGGAACGCCTTCATCAATGAATCGGAGGTCGGCCTCTACTCGTTCATCGAGGCGGCCGGCACCGATCCGAAGGACTTCCTGGGCATCGGTCTGGAGCGCATCAAGCTGGGCGGCGCGCAGCGCGACGACGGCGAGAAGGCCATCGTCGGCACCTACCCGTTCACCGCTCTGCTGTCCACCGGTGGCACCGGGACGGCATTCAACGGCTCCACCATCGTGCTGCAGGACAGCACGCTCTAACGAGCTTCCGTCGCCTCGGCACAGCAAGGCGACGGACCGGGTGGAGGGCGGTCGGGCGCTCTCCACCCACCCAACAAAAAAGCCGGCCCAGCCACCATCTCGGTGTGCTGGGCCGGCTTTTTGCGTTTCAGGGCTGGGCCGCCTTGATCAGCAGGGCGAGCGCCGCTTGGCGGGCAATGCTTCGGTGCCTGTTCAGGTCAACGCCGCGTTGGATTTCCGAGCCATCGTGTGGGTCATAACATGGCCATTGGAATGAAGCGCCCCATCCATCGTGCGTGAAGCTCGACGGGGTCAAGCGGGCGGCGTTGCTGAAGCCAGGGACGATCCAAGTCCGCACACCGCAGCGGTGGCGCCTTGCAAGACGAAGAAGCTTCGTGTTCATCGTGAACTCCGTCATGATTTTTCTTGGGATGCCTTGATCTTATTCCAATTAGTCATTTCAAGCAAGACGAAATAGTCCCGTCCGGACTGTTACCCCAAGGCAACCTCAACCACTCCCCCCGACAGGAGTTCACCATGAGCTTCGATTTCTCCAGCCTCGACGTCGCGTCCCTGGCCGACGAGGGCGTGCTGGCACCGGTGCCGAATCCCAAGACCAACGCGCCACTGGTCGACGCCGAGGGCAAGCCGGTCGTCTCGTTCCGCATCCACGGCCAGCACAGCCTGCGCGTCCGCGAGGCCCGCCGGAAGGTCAACCAGCGCCGGGTTGCCGCCATGAAGGCCGGGCAGACCGAGATCACGCCGGAGCAGCGCGACGCCGACGACCTGGAGGTTCTGGTCGCCGCCGTGTCCGACTGGACCGAGTTCTCGCTCGACGGCCAGTCCTTCGAGTACAGCGAGACCAACCTCCGCAAGCTGCTGGGCGACCGCCGCTTCGGTCACACCAAGGGCTGGGTCGGTGAGTACCTGAACACCGACGGCAATTTTATGAAGGGCTGATCCGCCAGCTGGCGGCGTTCGCGGAGCACGAGTTCGGGCTGTCCGAGCGGCAGCCCGACGGCGCATCGCTCCGCGAGCACCTGCTGAGCGGGTGGCGGCAACGGCTGGAGCGTAATCCGCGGTGGCCGCCACCTGAAGGCCTGATCGGCCCACCCTGCCCTGACGAGCTGCGCTACCTGTGGGACTGGTACCGCGATCTGTCCCGTGGCCGCCCGGTCGGCGAGCATCCTTCACGACTGCCGCACACCGAGATCCAAGCCTGGTGCTGGTTGAACGAGGTGCGGCTGACGCCGTGGGAGCTGAAAGCCATCAAGCGGCTGGACGACATCGAGTTCCGGACCACCGTGCAGCAGATGAATAAGGCCCGCGCTGCCGCCGCGCAGCGGTGATTCCCTGGAGGGGAACATGAGCAACAAGCCCAATACGCCGGTGCTGATGAGCGCCGAGAACCAGACCGGCTGGAAGCTGGAGGAACTGCTCTGGCAGATCCGCGAGGAGATCGGCGACAAGAGCAACAAGCTGCTGACCGACAGTCGGCCGGTCGCCCGCGCCGTGCTGCGCAACAACCAGCAGATCATGGGCCTTCTCCAGCAGGCCGAGGCGCTGCAGCGGGACAGCTTCGACCGCATGCGCGAGGTGGCTCCGGATCAGGGGCCGGCCGGACGCCCGCGTATCGGCGCCGGATCGGAGGGCTGACGCCATGTCCGAATCCCCAACCCCCACCAACTTCGTCAGCGAGCGCCGGCTGGGCCGCTTCAACCTCGCCGGCGACATGATCGACCGTCACCCCGACGCCATCGCCGCGGCGCTGTCCGGCATGATCGTGGTGCGGGCCGAGGCGATCTATCACGACCGCTCAATCGACTACACGGCCTTCTCGCCGTCGTTCGCGCCGGTGGCCGATGCGGACGTGATCCCACGCTACGTCGCCGAGGTGACCAGCACCGAATCCGGCGGCATCGCGAACATCGAATGGAAGGTGAGCCCATGATCCGCGTTGCTTCGAAACCGGATGCCGGCTGTGCGTCGGGCGTCAACACCCTCATCACCGACGAGTCCGGCGAGGACCTGGGCACCAAGCTGTGCATCAGCAGCGTCGACATCGCCATCCGGCCGCGCGCTGCGGCCACCGTCACGCTGGGCGTCGACCTGATCAAGGGCGTCGATGTCGAAACGGACGACGTCACCTACAACACCATCAACCCGGCCACCGGCAAGCGGGCGCCGCTGTCCGCGCTGATCTTCCAGGACGGCACCACGGTCGCCTTCGGCAAGGGCGGCGCTTTCGACGTGGGCCACGCCACCGACGGCGCCCAGCACTGCCCGCTGGTGGCGGCGATGTTGGCGGTGCTGAACACGGTGCCGGACAGCGTGAAAGGCGTCTCCTACCCCACCCATGTCAGCGAGTTGCTGACGCGCGGACTGGAGGAGGCCGGACTGAAGCTGCAGCGCGGCGCGGACGGGATGTTCGTGGCGGAAGCGGGCTGATCTCTCGCGCTTCGACGAACGGCAATCGGGCCGCGCCTCGCTGGGGTGCGGCCCATTCGCGTTGTGGCCTCAATACCTTTTCAGCCGCATGCACTGGCTGATGAGCGACGATCCTTCCACCACCCGGTCGACAAAGTTGTGGGTGCCGGCGAGCGCCAGATCTGATTGATATTGGCACTCGGCGTAGGCGCGGTCGTAGGCGGCCTGAGCGATGGCGCGGCTGTTGTCGCTGTCGCTGGTCGCGATGATCTCCAGCCACTGCTTCGAGCGGTTCACGGCATCCACCACCTTGGCTTGGCCATCTGCCGAGCAAGCGGTCGCCTTGCCGGAATCTTCACCCTTCAGCGATGCGGCCTCGACCTCCGAGCGCGGCACGCCGCGGCCGACGGCGACTCGTGACAGATTCCTCACCGCTTCGCGTGCCGGCTCGGCTTTAGCGGGGTTGCCAGAGCACTTCTCAACATACGCCGCCGCCATGCTGTTCGACGACACTGCATCCAGCATTCCGGCACGCTTGTAGGAACTCACGCCCGGCGCCTGCTGCCCAGCACATGCAGCCAGAGATGCAGCCATCGCCAACAGCAGACCCCAGCGCATTCTTCCCTCGCGTGACGCTTCACCGCATAACGAATATCACGTGTTGCGGGGCGGCGTCAAAGTTGAGTACGGTCCAGGCGGATGCAATTGATTTTCTGGTGTTGAGATGGGTCGCTGGATAGCTAGGCTTGCAATTCGCCTACTGGGCGGGTTCGCGATATTCATGATCAGCATCGCCCTGATAAGCGTTACGCTGGCTTCCATCATGTCGGCAAAATTGGGGATCGCCATTTCCATTTTTCTGGCGATCTGGGTTGATCATCTGGCTTTCAGGAAGCGGGGGCAAAAGAAGCGCCTGGATGTCGGCAGCGCAAGCTGATATTTCCGCTTGCGCGATAGTCCTTTTTGGACTATTTCTGCTCCTGGACAAAGCATCGGTCGCCGGCCACGAACCAGCTTGACTGCCTCTAGCCGCAATGAGTACCTTCTTTGCGCGCCATGAGGCGTAGGGGCGTAGAAACCCCTTGAACAACGGCGGAACCCGACGACCCGATAGACGCGGAGCGAATCCACGACTATGCCCAGGGGCGGTGCGTGCATGTCCAGGGGAGAGATCCCTAAAGACGCACCGGGCTTGACCGTTGCCAAGCTTTCTACCCCCTGGGTGCCCGCGCGCCGTAGAAAGCGTGCAGCGCCTGTCAATTTCGTGACGGGAGCCTGCCATGTCTCAGACCATGGTTCAGAATGCGATTTGCTTTGTCCGCAACGGCGCTGTCTATGCGAACAGCCGCGACGTGGCGGCGTTCTTTGAAAAGCGGCACGATCACGTCCTGCGCGATGTGCGCGCCATTAAGCACGAAATGCGGATTAACTCATTGGAAAATAAAGATGGCCCCAAAATTGGGGACATCTCCGAAGCGTGGTTTATCGCCTCGACCTACACCGATGGGTCCGGGCGTCGCCAGGATCAGTTCGACATGACCCGCGACGGCTTCACGCTGCTGGCGATGGGCTTCACCGGCGCCAAGGCCCTGGCCTTCAAGATCCGCTACATCCAGCGGTTCAACGAGATGGAGGCAGCGCTCCGTGCCGGCACCCACCAGCAGCATAACCCAACGTCCCAGGACGATGAGCACCCC
>NZ_LGQY01000061.1:0-22853 GCF_003116065.1 Azospirillum sp. TSO5
GGTACAGGTGGCCGGGATCAAATCGGAACAGGTGGCCGGATCCAAATCGGAATCCCTGGCCGGATAAATCGGTATCCGCACTCCAGCGTGATCACCGTCGGCTATCGCCTCCAGCACATGCGGAGGGCCTAGCCGTGGGCGGCTGGATACAGACGAGGTCGGGGAGGCGGATCGACCCTCTCGACCCTCAGCCGGAGGATTTCGACCTCTCCGACGTCGCGCACGCCTTGGCCATGCTCTGCCGGTTCAACGGACACTGTCGCCGCTTCTATTCGGTCGCCGAGCACAGCGTCCACGTCTCCCGGCTCTGCCCGCCGGAGCATGCGCTTTGGGGGCTGCTCCACGACGCGGCCGAGGCTTACCTGTCCGATCTCCCCGGTCCAGTGAAGAAGCGGATGCCCGATTACTCGGCGGCCGAACGGAAGCTGCTTGCGGCGCTGGCCACCCGCTTTGGCTTGACGGCGGAAATGCCCGAATCCGTGCGACTGGCCGACATGGTCATGCTCGCGAACGAACGCGAACACCTCATGCCGCCGTCGGCGGAGCCGTGGCCCGGCCTTCCCGACCGCTGGCCGCGAGTCGCGCTCGCCTGCGACGCTCCCCCGGAGGCCAGCCTCGGATTTCTAAGAAGGTATGAGGAACTTGTGAACGTATACGGAGGTCACCGATGAGCCTTCTTCTCGAAACACCGGATCGCCCGACGGCTGCGGGCAACCGCACGGTGCCACCGCTTCTCGGGGTTGACGTAGGGTTCTCCGAGAAACGGCAGACGACCGGGATCGCCTGGCGAGCCGCCGATGGCAGCGTGGCGTCGGCACGTGCGGGAAGCTCGTGGGCCAGCCGCAGGGACCGGATGCCGACAGGCTTCTCCGCGGCTCTCGCCGCGATCGACGGGCCGCTGCTGCCAGCCGGGTCGGCCGACGATATCGTCAGGGGGTGCGAGAGCGTCTTCCAGCTCGGGGGGTTCCAGCGGCGTTGCAAGCCCGGTATGAGCCATTTCGGAACCGGATTCGCCCTGCGGAAGGCCGCCGCCGAGACTATGGCCCAGCTTGCCGCCGTCCTGGTCGCCGCGCCGGGGGCGTTCCGCGGCCCCAGCCTCTCGCCGGGAGCCGCCGTGGTCGAGGCATTCCCGAACGCCTTTCTCGGCGTGATGCTGCCGCAAGAGCTCCACGAGCGGGTGGGCCGGGTCCGTCGCGGGCGGCGCTTCGACCGGCTGTACGACGCCGCCTGCGCGGCGGGAGTGCTGGCGGAGGCGGCGTCATCATCGACGCTGATGCCCCCCGGCACCGGGACCCGCCTCGCCGAGGAGCGGGATCACGAGAAGCGGGCGGCGCTGCTCTGCCTCTTGACCGCTGCCTACGCCGCGGAGGGCACCGCCGTCACCGTCGGGGACCCGTCCGGCGGCTGGTTCTGGCTTCCGCCCTGGAGGCTGTGGGCGCCATGGGCAAGGGACGAGATCGCAAGGGCCATAGAGCGCGTGCGTGCGAAGGGGTGCGGGGTCGAACTGAACATGGGGGCATAGGTTTGAGGTCCGATCCCATCGGCCGAGTCCGTCCGCCGTAACTTGCCAGAAAGTTTGCCAGGAATTCACATTCAGTTTTGCCAACTCGGTATTCCGGGGGCGCGGACGGCAGGGCATGATCAAGCCAGTTCGCACCCCACCCCGAGGGCAAGATCATGATGACACTGTCCAGCCACGCCGAACGCCGCTGCCAGAACCGCGGCGTTCGCCACGATCTGGTTGCGGCCATCCTTCAGCACGCCGATGTGGACACGGTCATCGGCGACGACTGCCGCCTGCTGCGTGTCCACCGCCGCACCGCGGACGCCCTCGCGCTCGACGACCGACTCGCCCGCTACGCGGTGATCTGGAGCGACACGAACGCCCGGATCGTCACCGTGCTGCCCGTCCACCAGGGACGGCGCGGGCGGCGATACCGGAAGACGCACTGAAAGGCGCCCGGCATGAACAGCGACATCGCCAAGGCACCCGACGCCGACGACCGTCTCGCCAGGATGCGGGCCGTCAAGGAGCGGAAGCTGCACGACATTGAGCTGCTCATCAGCGAGAGCGGCGGGCTGCTCAAGCTCGGGCGCGGCGACGGCCTTGCCGCCGGCACCGCGCTGCGGTCCCTCGCGGACGCGGCGAAGGAGGCCGGCGCCCAGATTTCCGACCTCCCGGAGGGGCTGCCGCGCATCCACCACTATATGGTCCGCTCGAAGGCCGACCTGACCGACCCGAAGGTCATGAAAGGAGAGCGGGAGCGCCTCTCTCTGCGGGCGAAGTGCTTCATGGATCTGGCGGAGGCGGTCGCCCGCATGGCGGGGTTCGACCCGGTGAATGCCAAGGCGTCTGTCTTCGATCGGACGTCGCTCTGGCGGAACCCGGAACACCGGCAGCATGCTGACGAGCTGCACGAGGGCAGCTTCATGCTCGCCATGTTGATCGATGAGATGTCGCAGCGGGTCGCCCGCGACACTGGCCTTGCGGAGCTGTTTAGGCGTGCCCGGCAGATCCCGGGGCGCTGGGACCTGCCGGGCGAGACCTTCCTGCCCGGCGACGACGGCTGTCTGCCGCAACCGGCGTACCAGGGCTGGTTCGAGGCGTGGGAAGAGGCGCCGCCGCTGCCGAGCGTGCCTCTGGTGCGGATTCCCCACGCCATCCTACGGGCGGAGGTCCTTGTAGACCCGGACGGCCGGACGGACGAGGAGGGCGAGGGGACGCCGATCGAGGCCGAGGTCCTGGTCCAGCGGGAAATCCGCCTCTGCCTTGGGCCGACCACCGGCCCGGACAGGATCGGACCCATGTTCGAGTCACGGGCCCACGTCGAGGCGAGGATCGCCGGCACCGGCCCCTCTATCCCGCTGAGTCCGTCCTGCACGTTGTGGCCGATCGTCTGCGGCGATCCCGTCCGGATTATGATCGGGGGCGAATGGCGACGGGCCGTGTTCCGCATCCCTCCTGGGTGCACCCTCGCAGACCCCGATGCGGCTCTGCCCGACCCGATGATGTGGGATTTCACCCCGCTCGACGCGGACCGGCAGCACGCCGAGAACTACTACGTCTCCTGGACGCCCGTCGATGCGGACCACGTGGGCCTCTGGCTAGACCGCTCGGCGTCGCGGGACGGGGTTCCCTGCCTGCCCGCCGGAGGCGAGGGCGAGGGGACGCCGGGGGCGACTTGGTTCCCCCGTTCCCGGTCGGCCCACCACGTCGAGGCCGCGCTCCGGAACGGCGTCCTCGAAGCGGCGCTGAAGGGTGCCGTGACCCGGCTACGGGAAGCACTCGACCGGCATGAACAGGAATGGCGCAACGCCGCGTCCGCAGCGACGCACGAGCTGATCGCCAAGTGGCGCGACGACCTGAACGAAGGAGACATCGGCGATGATCGCTGAAACCGACACCCTGGCCTTCGCCGACCGCACCGAGACCCGGGCCAGGTTGAACGCGAGCGCTTCCCGCTATTACGTCTACCTGCTCGGCACCCCGGACGGACAGCCGTTCTACGTCGGGAAAGGGTGCGGCGACCGCGTCTTCCAGCACGAAGCGGAGGCACGGGGGACGCTGCGGCGGTCGCACAAGCTCAACCTGATCCGCAAAATCCTTAGGACGGGGGGCGAGCTGCGGTACGCGCTGGCCGCCTTCTTCGACGACGAGTCCGACGCTCACAGGCTGGAACGCGGACTGATCCGTCGCATCGGCCGGCACGATCTCGGAACGGGGCCGCTGACGAACCAGACGGACGGCGGCGAGGGCACCGCCAACCCGTCGGAAGAGTCGCGTCAACGTCGGCTCGCCTCGCTCGGCGGAGAGGCCGACGATCCCGACCGCCGGGTCGTCAACGCATTCTTCGCGGAGATTGGAGGCCCTCAACCCTCGGTTCCGATCAAGCCCGTCGCTTGGAAGAAATTTGAACCGCTTTACCCCAGCATCAAGACGATCAATCCGCAGGAACGGATGGCGAAGGCGATCGTCGCGAGCGCCGCGGCGAACGGCATCATGCTCGTTCCGGGAACCCCGATACCCCGGCGGCTCACCATTCGCGGCGGCGAGTATCTAATCGAAAACGGGTGCGGACGGGAAATGATCAAAGCCGGGCTCGTAGGACCGCCCAAGCCCGGCGCACATCCTCGGGACGAGACGATGCCTCTGACCCGGCTCGGACTCAGCTACATCCGAAGGAGCTTCGGAGAACCTCGCTTGGTCGAACTCGGGGTCCTCGACCCGTGACGGCACTTTCACTTCTGGGATTGAGGAGCCTTCTGGCCTTCGCCATCCTTGTTCGCCGCCGGCAACTTCACCGTCACGATGATCCCGACTTCACCCGGTTGCGATCCATCTTGGCTGGACGAGGCACGACGACAGCATCAACGACGTGCGGCAACTTGAGCAAACCCTGACAAAACTCGTGGTGCTCCTCCGTCCGCGCCGAATCGTCCCAGACGAACGCGATCATCTGCCGCCATGGACTGCCCTTGCAGAAATAAAGCCCGGTGTCCTCGCTCACTTCCCCGATCATGTCGGCGAACGACACCGTCGGGCGCAGGAACTTCACCTCGATGATCAAGCCCAGCGACGGAATGGCAAGATCGACCCGGGGATGCTTTTGGCCGAGGGATTCCAAATATTCTTCATCTTCCAAATCCGGGAACAGCGGGGCCAGAATCACCCAAAGAAGATCCTGAACGTGGTATTCATTCTCCACATCCCACCGTGCGGGAAGCGAACGCGTCGTCTTCGCCTTCTCCTCCCATGGCCAGCGGCGAAGGGAAGACGGCACGCGTCTGAGGATGCGGGAGACATCCTCCACCTCGATATCCGACAGGCGGACGGACATCCTTTCGGATATCAGTTGCTCGAAGGCTGCAAGCATCACAGCCGCGCGGGGAGCGTCACCGGACAGTTCATCCAGTCCGATGATCGTTTCCCAGGCTGGATTGCCCGCCCCGACATATCCGTTCAGAACCCCCTTAACAGTCAGGGCGACGCGAAGCTCAGGGACAACCTGGGGCTCGATGTCGTCCGTCCGCGGCAAGCCCAGCACGAGCTTGGCGGCCGATATGAGAGACCACTCCCAAGAGCCGCGCTGGAACGAGTCCATCGACTGCGTTGCCAGCCCATCGAGCCATTTCAGCACGTCTTCGCCGGCATCGACGGCTCGAAGCGCCAGAGCAACACCGAGCATGGCCAGGCAGTCGTGTTCAAATGCCCGGGGGCGACCGGGAATGAAGTACCGCCGGCTCGTCAGCCAGGACAACCAGTCGGAAAAAGCGTCCGGCGGCAGGACCGGCCTACCCGCCGCGCGACTCGCAAAACCGAGCGCGGCAACATGTACGGCCGAGCGAGCCGCTCCGACAGTGCCCGCAACCTCGGATGCCACTTCGTTGGGGAAGTCTCCCATACCACGCATCCAGGCGACGAAAGCGCGTACGTGGACGGGAGCGTCCGGCGGGACGTCCGCACGCCCTGCCAGCGTTGCCCTCATCATCGAGAGATCGGGGCCGCCGCTCACAGGAACCACCGTGTGCGGCCCGTGGGGGACCACATAGCGTCAGGGTCCCACTCCGCCGTATCTCTCAGACCTGTCAGCATCTGCGCGATCAGGTCTGAATACAGAATTGTGATCGGAAGCGGGCTGGGGTCGAACATGCGCCACGAATGGCACGCGAAGTCGTATGCTTGGCGGGTCAGGTAACGGAGATCGCGGAACGACGACTTCCGGTGCAGGCGCAGAAGGAGGGGCGCCGGAATGCCCTGGCCGGCGAGCTTCAGCTCTTTGGCCCCCGTCAGCGTCAGCAGCGCCTCTTCATCGTTCAGTTCGGCGACCGTCCCACGCACCGGAGCGTATATTCCTTTCCAGGAATCGCCGCTCCGCACCCCGGAGTTCCCCTCGTCGAAGAGGACATAGGGGTGGTCGTCTACGACGTGTATGAAGGCGAACGAGACCCGATCAAGCCCCAGGTCCGCGACGGTGCGCTCGATCGCCTCGGCCTCCCGGCCCTTGAACGGTTTGAAAACATGGAACACCAGGCGGACGGCGTCGCTGCTCCGCCATGCGTCTTCTTCCCGGACGCGGGTGATGGTCCGTTTGAGCGACCGCTGGAGTTCGGTGGCATACTGATCGAAGGGCACCGCGGCGGTACGGTCTTCGAGAAGGTAGCGGCCTTCGCTGGTGAACACCGTCGTGATGCCGACCGTCCGCTCTCCGGCGCCGAACCGGCCCGCCTTGACGGTATGCGAGCCGAGTCCGATCACGAGTTCATGATCGGTGTTCGGCTGTGAGCGCAGCAACCACGGAACTCCGCCGATTTTCGCGTAAACGGCGAGGCTGATGTTGCTCATGGCGCATGCGAGCGGAAAGGACTTCATCCTGATCGTGTCGAGCGTCACCTCCTGCACCTGGATGCCGCGCTTCAGAAGGATTGCCTTTGTGACGAAGTAGGGGTTCCTGCTGCCCGGCAGAAGGCGGAAGTCAGCCGAGATTTGCACGAACGCGAAGTCCCATTCGAAGCCCCCTTCCACCGCAGCCTCCAAGGCTTGCCTGCATGCGGAAGCGTATGCGTCGGCGCCCGTGCCGGATGCGACGAACGTCTCGACGCGGGCATCGGTGAGGCCGAAACGCCTGATAAACCCCCGGCCATGCGGCACCATGTCCGGCATCCCGTCACGCCCGGGCCGCCGGGCATCCGGCATGCCTTCGAGGAATCGGGCGACAAACTCGCTTGTTTCGCCCCGGTGCTGAGCTTGGCAGATGACAGCGATTCTGAGCCGCTTCGGCGTGAAGTCGCGCTGGTCATACGGGCCGTGAGTGTCTATGCCACGCTGGCTCCACGTGTCCGTGTGCACGCCGCTCGGATTGAAGACCAAAGTCGGCTTGCTGAGGTTCTCAATTCGCGGGAACCAGTCCCCCCGGCTTCGCTCCGCGACCGGGCCCAGTTGGAGCAGCACCCCAGGGGCAAGCTCGATGTTCTGTCTCCGAATCCACCCCAAGCTTGCCTTCATGAGCGCGGCTCTGTTGTCCCCTCTGCGCTGCTCCGCCTCGATGGCGTCCACATCGCGCAGCAGGCGGGATGCCCTGCTGCCAAGCAGCGCCTGCACGCACGCAGCCATATTCTCCCGCTTCGTCTCCAGGAATGCCTCGCGGGCATGAACCACCGGGTAGCCGTCAGCATGATCGTCGAGGCGAAGAAGTCCGCCCTCGACCGCGACAACGCGGCCGACGATCCTGAGACGGTCCTCGATGCGGCTGTCATAGTCCGCCTGGCGAACGGCGACATACCTGCCAATCAACGGGACGCCGAATTCGAGAAGCCGCGAGCAGGGCTCGCCGATCACGTTGCGGACCCTGGCATCGCAGAGAAGCATAGGTCCCGGAGCACGGCCGGATCTCGCGACCACCCGCGTTTCGAAGGTCAGGACGATACGCTTCTCCAGCCATGGAGGAGCCTCGGGCGGATACAGATTTCCAAGCTTTTTCGCCAGCACGCGCAGAGGGCGGGAATTGAGGATCGTGTACCCTTGATTGTTTCGCATGTGGCGAAGGACCGCCTCGGAGGCGAGTGAAGCCACGAGACCCGGATTGTCTGCCGGATCGATCTCCGTCGCCGTCCCGGGAGCGTCGATATCGGAGGTCAACGCGACGGCCAATATCCGACCGTTTTTGGAATCCCTTTTCAGCAGCACCCGTCCAGCCAATTCGGCACGAAGCCTTCGAAGAGTTTCCTCATCGTAAGGCAGCACCCCAACCCGCAGACGGGTCCTGTCGGGAAAGCAGATAGGGGCGGCGTTCAGCACGAACTTTTGCGGCGGCAAAGGGCATCACCATTACATCCGAGGGCGCTACCTAGGGATTGTAGATCTTCTCGCAATCCGCGTCATCGCTGTCATCGACGTGTTGCCCCCTCTCGCCTGAATGGCTGGATGCCCAGAGCAAACCCTGAAAATGAACGTCACTCCAACATCAACCCGAGTGGGTTGCGCTCTGCCTCCGGATGGAATGAGATGATTGCTGGCTCTCCTGCCTCTGAGGAGCGGACGGAAAACGCGCTCGCCATGCATCAGCCCGCGCAGCGCCGGGCCACCGATCTCCCGCGAATTCGTGGTATCGTGCCGTCTCCCACCAGCGGCGGCGGCAATCTCATGGACGTGGCACTCGGCACCCTGGAGCACATCGATCCCCGAACCGTCTGGAGGACGGAAGCCGGGGCCTTCACGCCGTGGCTCGCGAAGAATATCGACCGCCTCGCTGAGGTGCTCGGCCTCGACCTCGAAGTGACCGAGACCGAAGGTGCGGTCGGCGATTTCGCGTGCGACATCGTCGCTCGCGACCTTACGAGCTCCCGGCCCGTCATCATCGAAAACCAGCTTGAACCCACAGACCACCGTCACCTCGGCCAGCTCATCACCTACGCCGCGGGTCTGGACGCGGCCGTGGTGGTCTGGGTCAGCCGCGAGGTCCGCGAAGAGCACCGGCAGGCGATCGACTGGCTCAACCGGCACACCGACGAGGGGATCGAGTTTTTCGCTGTTGTCGTCGAGCTCGTCCGCATCGGGGACTCCGTGCCGGCGGTGCTTTTCCGCCCCGTCGCCTCGCCGAACGCGTGGGGGAAGGCGACCGTCGAGGCGAAGTCGGCGCCGAGTGAACGGAGTGCCGCCTACCAAGCCTTTTTCCAGCAGGTCTTCGACGAGCTCCGGATAAAGCACGCCTTCACGAACGCCAAGGTAGCCCAGCCTCAGAACTGGTACAGCTTCAAGTCGGGAAACACGGGATTCTACTACAACGCAACCTTCGCGAAGGGCGGTAAGCTGCGTGCGGAGCTCTATATCGACACGCCGAACAAGGCCATGAACAAGGCGGCCTTCGACTATTTCCTCGGCCTCAAGGGCGAGGTTGAGAGCGAGATGGGGGCCTCGCTCGACTGGGAGCGTCTCGACAACGCCCGTGCGAGCCGGATTTCCGTTGTGCTGCCCGACACCGACATCGACGATGCGGCCGTGCGGTCCGACGAGATGCGTTCTTGGCTGGTCGGGCAGCTTTTGAAGATCAAAGCCACGTTCGGCCCCCGGATTCCCGCGGCCCTGGCATCCGCGAAAGCGGCCGTGCCCGCCTCGGTGCCCACCTGACCCGAAGGGCTTCGGGTCTTCGGTTGCAGCCTGACTCCTACGGGAGTGAACGGTCACTGATTGACGCCAGCGCGGGTCCGGCACCGAAAAGCCTGATCGCTATTTCCACAACGATTTGAGGCATTGATCAAATTCAGACGCCGCACCTTGTTTCATCTTAATCACTCCGGAAACGAGCACCGCATCCTTTTTATCGAGAAAAAGACGGGTCATAATTACACTTCCATCTTTTTTTCATCGCTTTTGCCAATCGGTTAATATCGTTTTCATCAAATCTGAATGAGAACTGCGACATACCGTCATTTGGGACTGTCATCAAATTATAAGGATCTAACTTGATCGTCGGAGCATCTCCAATATTGAAAAAGCTATTTGTATTTACAACAGGAGCATAAGCATTAGTGCTCCGACTGTATTCGCTTGTAAGTGTGGTCAGCGATGATATTCTATCTTTTCCTATTGCCAAATGAATCTGTGTGGCATACTGTTTATCTGAGACAAATGTCGCCGTGTACGCCATTCCGCATGACATCAACGTCGCAGAGCTATCGACATAAAACGTCGATTTGGCATTGAAAGAAATGCCTGATACTGTTGAATCAGCTAACGCGAGGCGATTTGCAGATAGCAACACTACAACTGATGCAATGCCGGAAGGCCACTTCGCGTCAGCACGCTTTCCGCCCGACCAACAAACGCTTTGTGTTTGCATGACGACATATTATCGTCGATTCCACAAGATCGATATGCATGCAAATGGGGGAGGGGATCATGACGGAAGCCGCTGAAATCGACTGCTTCGCCCGTGCCGCCGCCTACCTCGGCGCGATCGCCCGCCGGGGCGGGGCCGACGTGGACGTCTACAAGGAGGTGGACCGCGACGGCTTCGACTACGACGGCATGAGCTTCGACGGCGAGGCCGCCAGGGGCGAGCTGCGCATCTACTCCGCCGAATGCATCAAGATCGGCGCCGACGTCGGCGGACGGCCCTTTACGGGTGAGTTCCGCACCCTCGAAGCGGCCTGCCTCGCCGTGCGGCTGCTGGTGGACGGGGCGGCGGCCGAGGCGGAGGCCGTGCCGCCGGGCTGGGAGTCGGGACGGGATGCCTTCGCCGTCGAGGGGTTCTTCGACGTCACCGCCAAGGCTCTGCGGTTCTTCCGGGGCTTCGCCGACATCGACCCCGAGGGACGCGGCGCCGTCCGCTCCGCCGTCGGCAACGAGGGAATGGGGGCGCTGGCGAAGATCGCCGAGATGCTCCGCTCGGTCGAACTGGTCGCCGAGGGGCCAGAGGAGGATGCCGCCGCGGCATGCACCGTGTAACCCCGGAGCCCCCGAAGCATTGCGGATCTCACCCGATAATAGGATTAGGAGTGGCAACACAAACGTTCTGAGCAACGCGGGCTTCTGAGCCGCCGTCAAAACCCGTCCGTAGCCAAACACCGCCACTCCATCGTCGCCTACAGTCAGAAAACCTCTCGCCTATACAATTAGATGGACGAATTGGTCGTTGGCCGTCGATCTGTCTATTGGGCAATAGGCCGTAGCCAGCTAAACTAAGTGCCGTCAGGTTTTCTTCACAGATTTAGCCTTCGAAGGAGCCTTTGTGCCTTTAGCCTTGGTTGGAACTGGCTCCCGAGCGCAGTCTGCGAAATAGGCACCCGAGCCAGATATCACTCGGCTGCGTTTGTCATACTCATTGGCCCATGTGATGAGCCCATCCCTGTCGTCTACATCAGGAATTGTAGTTTCGTAAACCAGTGCAAGGTACTGTGAATTGCGATGAGACCAGAAGAATTTCCCAGCCAGAACCCGCTCCCTATAAACGCGGAGCTTCTGAACAAGTGCTGGCAATAAGGTTGACAGGATAGGTCGGGCCGCGAAGTAGGATATACCGTCCCATCCATCCTTCTCCGACTTCATGGTCCAATAATCATGCCGCTTCCAGAACTTCTTGTCGTTATCGTCACTCCATAGAGCGTCGCCGTCATTCCAGAGAAGAATGCTGCAGACCTGTAGCAGTTCGTGGAAATCGTCGGGTTCATGCAGTGGCGATCCGGCGTCATAGTGGAAGCTGTCCGCCAGCAGCGTAAGGAACGGCTTCAGCCGTCGAAGTGCCATCATATGCGCGGCGACCACTTCAGTGATATTTGGCTGATATGCCTGCAAAATGGTAGCGTATTTCGCAACGCCGATGTTGTCGTCTCCCTCGGGCAAAAACTCGATTGATTTGCTAGACTCACCGCCATCTATTTGGGCACTGGCCTGCCAGAACAGATTCGCTGTGACGTAAATCTTTTTGCTTGCAAGATCGACTGCATAGGCGACAACGCTTGTACGGAAGCTCAGCTCACACCAATAGCGGAGCGTTGATTGTTTGATCCCGCCCACAGAAGGCGTGCCATCCCTGCGAAGCTTCAGCTTCTCGGCCGACTTTACCTGAATTTTGATTGCGCGGCCGGTGACTTGGTCGCCCCGGACCAGCTCCAGGTCGAGATCGATCCCATAATCATTCTCTGTTTGGCTACGAAAGATTCCCAGACCTCCAAGCTTGTACTGCACGATTGCAAGCGACTCTGCTTCCGATTTCTTCTGCTTTGTTCTTGTTGGAAGTTTCATAGCTACACCCGCTCCGGCTTGGATCATCGAATTTCATTCAAAAAAATACAAGGATAGCAAGCCGCAGGCAAGATGAACGAGGGTCAGACAAACGGTAGTGGCCACAAAATCAAGCAGATGTAGGGACAAGCGGCAGCCAATGTCCTACCATCGAAGTCTACTATAGGCGTGGTGTCCAATGAACAGCCAGATGGATTCAGCACAGCATTCGGCAGCCCCGTATTCTCCACACTCTCCTGCGCTCTTGACGATTCGATGATGCAGAGGCCCCATCTTGGTTAGGGGTGGACAGACCGGCCTGCGGTGCGTCATTCCTGTGGCCGGTCAGGTGAGGAGCGCGGAGGTCAACGATGGCGTTATTCCAGGTAGCGGTTCCGCAGGAGCTGGTCGGCGACCTTGAGGAGAGCTTCTATCAGGGTCCGATGCTGAATGCCGCAGGTATCCGCCGGCTCGATGAGGAGCTGGTGGACCGGCTGAACAAGATGTCCATCGTGATCCAGTCCGACGAACACCCTCCTCCACATTTTCACGTCAAGTTCTCTGGCCAGAACGTGAGTTTCAGCATCGCGGACGGAACGCGGTTGACAGGCGGGCTTGAGCGGTACGAGCACAACATCCGCCGCTGGTGGAAGGATCATCGCTGCACGCTGATCCGGGTCTGGAACAAGACCCGGCCTACGGACTGCCCGGTCGGCCCGGTGCCCGTTCCGCCCGAGTGCCCGTCCGGCGATTAGCCCTAAGCCCCCTGGCCTCCATTGCTAGGTGTCGGACTGAAAGAAACCGGGGAAGACAAGCCGCATCCCATCCCGCACCGCCGCCTCTGACGGACGGACCTTCGTCCGCGGAAGGAGGCATCCCAAAAGGGACCTCAGCCCGAGCAATTCGACAAGCCACCTTCCGTCCCGGTCGAGAACCAGTGAATAATCGCTGAGGCGCATAAGGCAGGATCGCCATCCGGTGGGCTCCCAGCGGCTCCGACCTACTTCGCGGGAAACATCCCCCAAGCGTCTAGCATGGCAGGCGAGGCGACCCACGGCACCGCTCCGGAACGCGTCAAGCCCCGGCCAGGATCTGGTTGCGCCTTCGTCAGGGCGTGACATATCGCGCTCTCGGTCTTGATGCGCCTGTACCCCGGCCTACCCCATTTGGGAGGCGTCCCCTCTACGTGACGCATTGAAAATAGGCCGCTCGTATGCTCCGATAAGGGCTGATAGCGGTGCCAAGATGCCATCATGCCGTGTCTGCGAGATAATCAGCAGATACCGAGCGAAGACATGCGGAGAAGGTGAAATGATTTCTCGGCGTGCGTTCACGATCGCTGCGGCGACACTTCCAGTTTTAAATGCAGCTAAAGTTTGGGCTATCGAAGAAGGAGCTCCGGTCGCTGAATTGGATGACCTAACGTACCCATCATTCGATATCATCAACCCGGTTAATCAGTTTGGACGGGCAGAACCCGATGAACAGCAGAAGGAAAAAGCTAAGCGAATATGGACCGCCGCCCCGAAGGGTCCCCGCCCGATCGACGTTGTTAACTACTTTATCGATAACTTCAATCAAGCCGATCCTGAAGCAATCTCGCAGTGGCCAAACGCTGAGGCTTGGAATCCTCTGGTTGTCGAGTTTTTCAGGTCCACAAATTATAAGGCAGAGAACGACTTAGTTCCCTGGTGTGCTGCATTTGCAAATTGGTGCCTGAAGCGAACCAACAGAATTGCGAGCGGCAGCGCAGCCTCACAATCCTTCTTGGATCCCCAAGCATATGCGTTTACCAATAATCCAAAGATCGGGGATTTGGCAGTATTCACGTGCTATAATATAGATACCGGAAAATCTATCGGCCTCGGGCACGTCGCCTTTGTAGCAGGGATACCTACAGCCACGCAGATTTTAGTCGCCGGTGGCAATCAAAGCAACGACGGAAGGTCAATGATCTGTCGCAGAACGTATCCACTTGGCCCCGTTCGAACTTCTCGAACTGTAAATGGGAAAAGGACACCGGTTGACTTTAAGATTAATACATACATCTCCATCACCTAGGAGGCATTTATGCGTTTACTGATGCTCACGCTATGCCTATCCCTAACGACACCAGTGTTCGCCGCATCCCAGAAAGAGATTTTTGATAACAATGCCCGTGCTGTTGTTTATCTGGAAGTACGCGACAGCTATGGCAATGTTAACGAAACAGGAAGCGGATTTGTAGTCTCGCACGACGGCCATATTGTTACAGTTGCTCATATAAAGACCGATCCGTCGAAACAGCTTTGGGCAGTCATTGGCCAACGTTCTGGGACTGCATTTCCACTAACACTTCGTGAAAGAGATGAAAGTAACGATGTGGCTCTGTGGCAACTCCCGCAAAGCCCTGTGTGTAGGCAGTCCGTTGTCATCTCCAGCAAGCCGGTAGCTGCGTTAGATCCCGTACTCTCTCTCGGGTTTCCTGGGAGGTCCGGCCTGACCACAAACAGCCTCACCATCAACAATCTTCAAACCGATCGCGGCTTTTATAAGACAGACGGATTTCTAGAGCCGGGCAACAGTGGCGGTCCGGTTTTCAATCAAGCGGGCCAAGTGGTGGCTATTGTGCAGGGCGGCGGACTGCCTGGAACCGAGAATAATGAAATTGTTCCGATTGCCCTGGCTATCAATCTCATCCGAAAAAGGAATGTTACAGCAAGTATCGACACAGCGTCTCCGTACAACGAAAGTTGCTATTCGCCTTGCCGTCACCCGGAACATGGAATTGCATCGTGGACAAAAGAGCAGCCATGGTCTGAAAGTTCTGGCTGGATGGGCGGCGGAAACAATCCGCGCTCTGTGTGTGGAGGCATTGCCAGTAGCATTAAGACGAGAAATAAGGCAGATGATGTTGAAATCAAAAATACGGGGGAGTCTTCAAAAAAAGATGTCTTTGGGCACCTAGAATACCAATATCACTGCTCCGGAGTTATGAGGTTTGGCCCAATATACGCGGAGAAACGTTCTCCGTCATGCGGGCTGTGGAATTAATGTCGGGAGAAATCGCTTATTCGAGCGCGAGCTACTCAGCTAAAACATAATATAACAACATAGCATGCATTCGAGCAATGGTGGCAAGGAGCCCATGGGCTCCTTGTGGGCCGCCTACTTGCGGGCAAGGCCCGCAGCGACCACTTGGCTCGCCTCGACGACCTCGGCGGCCAGCGCGATCAGGGCGGCGATCTTCCGCATGCGCTCCGTGTTCATGACACCCTCCATCGTTCGATCCTCACCATGCCAATATGATGACACGTTGAGGGCATTATGTCAAGTGTCTTTGTCTACTTTTTTGAATTCAGGTCCGCCCTATGCCCGGGTTGGTTGTGGCCGGACTGCGAGACGGGTGCGGCGTTGCCAGAACAGGGCCATCGAAGAGGGCTGAAGAGGCCCGAACAGGGCCAGCAGCTCGCCCACGGACTTCCGTCCGTCCGCCTTCCCGGAGATGCCGCTGGCGGATTCCACCGCACGGAACCGGGCGCCCGCGTAGATTTCGCGGGTGAGGGGGGTGTCGCGCCCGGAGACGACGACCGGGATGCCGCGGCCCGCCAGTTCTCGGGCGGCGTCCGCGAGGCGGCGGTGGTCGCCCTCGCCGAAGGACGTCGGCCCGAAGCGGTCGAAGGTCTCCTTCGCCCCCGGCGTGGGCAGGCAGGGCGGATCGAGGTAGACCCCGTCGCCCGGCTCGACCTTGGAGAGCGTCTCCTCCCACGGGCAGGCGGCGAACTCGACGCTGCACCCCTTCGCCTTGCCCGCGAAGGCGGCGATCTCATCCGCCGGCAGGTAGACGCTGGTCCCCTTGCCCCAGGGCACGTTGAACGCCCCCGATCGGGAGTAGCGGACGAGGCCGTTGAAGCCGGCACGGTTGCAGTAGAGGAACATCGGCGCCCGCACGGCGGACCCCGGCAGTTCGCCGTTCATCGCCTCGCGGATGCGTTCGTAGGCTTCCCTCGTGCAGCCGCCGACGACCAGGAAGCGGAGCCTGTTGACCAGCCAGTTCGGCTCGGTCACCGCGACGCGGTGGCAGCCGACGGGGTCGGCGTTGAGGTCGGACAGCAGGTACGCGGGGAACTCGGTGCCGCAGAAGAGGGCGCCCGAGCCGCAGAAGGGATCGACGAGGCGTCTCGCCCCGGCGTCCAGCAGGGCCTGCCCGACGGTCGCGGCCAGACGGCGCTTCCCGCCGGGCCACTTCAGGTAGGGGGTGAAAGCAGCCATGGTCCGCCTCCCGTCCGCTCAGGACACGGGCAGGAGGGAGAGCTGTCCGCCGCAGTCGGCGGCCAGCAGGCTCCGCGCCCCCACGTCGAACACGAGCGGCTCAAGACCGGCGGGGACGCGGGCCGTCGGGACGCCGTCGGTCAGGCGGTCGAGGAGGACGGGGCGGGCGATCAGGAAGGCCAAGAAGGATTCCCCCGTGACCTCCTCGACCTTGCGGACGCCGTTCAGCACCTGGCCCAACTGCCCTGCGACGCCTCCGCAGGCGACCGCTTCGAAGGGATGCACGAGCCATCCGGCGGCGTCGGCCACGCGATCCTGGAGCACCAGCTCGCGGACGCGGGCGGCGGCCAGCCGGCGGCACAGGGCCAGCGGCAGCGTGCCGCGGAGGATGGCGCGGACGGACTTCTCCGTCCGCCGTCCGCCGCCCGAGAGCACCTCCGCCACGATCGCCGCACGGGCGCCGGCCTCGACCCCGGACACCGGGCCGGCGGGCACGCCGTCCAGGACGACGCGGGTGTCGCCGCCGGGCTTCCTCGGGTCGGAGAACCGCACGGTCCAGCGGCCCCCGCCGTCGCTGCGCATCAGGAACCGCTCGCCGTTCACCAGCCCGGAGCTCCTGTAGACGCCGTCCTCCACCTTCCTCGCCATCGCCCCCTCCGTTCCGTCCGGTTTGTCCCGTTCGCATCCATGCATAATACAATACGGTGGTTTTGTCAAGTATTACGAGCGGCAGCACGGAGGGGGCGGCGACCGCCCGAAGCCCCCAGAAGGAAAAAGGGCGGCCTGCGCCGCCCATCTTCGTACATCCCGACAAGGAATCTCCCCGCCCCGGAAGAGGTTTTTTAGGATTTCGCCTTTCTCGTGTCGGGCTTCTTCTTGTCGCCGTTCTTGGTCGTCTTGGCGGGAGGCTGCTGGGCAACGGCGGTGACCGGAACGTCTCCATCGGCGACAGAGCGAACGGACGCCGAGGCGACCGTCTCCGTCTGGACACCCTTGGCGTCCGCCTCCGGCTGGACGCCCTTGGAGACGGCCTCCGTTTCCATCACGCCGTCGTCGTGCTTGGCATCGGCGATCCAGATTCGGGCCTTGCGCTCGGGCACGAGCACGACCTGATCCGTGTTCTTGCCGCGGTCGAGATACTCGTACCAGCGCCCGGAGGAATCGCTGACCAGCGTGCCGCCGGCGGTCTGCACGGGCAGGCCGAAGGACGGCTTGCCGCGGCTGGCGTGCATCGCGAACTGCGTGTTGCCCGCCCAGACCAGCCCGCGGCTGTCGTATGCGTCCATGGGGATGAGCTTGTCGTCCTTCATCTCCAGGACGTAGGCCCGGCCCTGGATGCGCAGGGCGACGACGACGTGATGAAAGCTGCCCTTGAAGCGTGAGCCGAGCGACAGGACGGTCAGGTCGTCCTCGCCGAAGCCGAGTTCCCGGAGGGCGACGAACTTGGACATCGCGTAGTCGTCGCAGTCGCCGCCGATCCCGAAGCTCTCGGCCGGGGTCTTCCATTCGTTCGCGACGTCGTCCTTGTACCCGAACGCCTTCGAAATCCACTTCTGCACCGCCACGGCCTTGGCCTGCGGACCCCCTTCCATAGCGCGGATCTCGGCGATCTTCTCGTCCCAACCCGCCGGGCGGCGGACGGAATGGCGTTCCATGATCTCGCGGATCTTGCGGGAGCGCTCGTCGCCGGCGGCGGCCTTCAGCCGCGGGAAGGCGAGGTCGGGGGAGGCGAGGGGGGCCATGTAGGAGATGCCGCCGTGTTCCCACACTACCCACGTGTTCGACGGGCGGACCCGGCCCGTCTCGACCAAGCTTTCGGCGGCGTGGCCGAGGACCGACATGTCATGCCCGGCGTCGCGGTAGGCCCGTATCGCGTCGAGGGTCTTCACGCCGGACCTGCCGTCCAGCACCCCCGGATCGAAGCCGGCCGCCTTCAGCGTCCGCTGTATCGCCAGCATGTCCATGTCCGTCGGCGGCTCCGAGCCCCGGCGGGGGAGGGCGGACGCAGCCGCCGGGAGCGCCGCCAACTCCGTGGTCGTCTGGTTGCCGAACGCCGACAGCCGGACCTTCGTCCTCGCCTCAGCGCTCCCCGAGCCGACCATCGCGATCACGGCGGCGGCCGCCAGCAGAATCCCGTTCCTCATCCCTTCTCCTCCTTCCGAATACCCCTCCATCGGCTGCTCAAGGGGTTAAGTTATGGTATGCAAACACTTGCGGTTCAGTGAGCCTCGCCGCTCTCCTCCGCCGGCGATGTCGGCGCCTTCTCGGCGACCTCGACCACCAGGTCGGCCACCCCCATGCCTCGCCAGGCATAGCCTTGCCAAGGCTGTGCCATCACGGCGTAAACGCCGAGGACCGGGGCGCAGCCGGACAGCGCCAGGACCAAGGCCGCAGCCGCCACCACCTTCTTCACGCCGCCGATCCCGTCGGCGTAGGGTCTCGATTCAATCGCCATTTCGCCTTTCCCTGCCTTCCTTCATCGGCGACAGAAGGCTCCGCCTCACGGCTGAGACCAGACGTCGATCGATGGTGAACGGATGTGTGTCATTCATAACACGCACTGACAATATATGCAAATCATTATGGCTTCAGACCCTTGACTTTTCAGGTTCTTTCCCTACCGCCGCTCCGGGAAAAGAAAGGGGGCGGATGTTCCGTCCGCCCCGTCCTTCTCGCCCGGTCCTTCACGTCATGGCACAGCCCTGCGGGCAGAGCCTGCTGGGCATGGCACACGCAGTGGCGTCTGCCTCTGCGATGCCGAGCAGCTTCGCAGCTCGTCTGCGGAGCATCGGGTGAGACCCGAAGCCCTTCGGGTCAGGAGTTCGCGATCTTCCAGGAGCCGTCAGGCTGGAGACACGCCTTTCCGAACGCCTCCTGCGCCTTGCCGCTGACGGTGACCTTCTGCTGGTACTCGCGGCAGAAGGGCTCGGCCGACGCCTGCTCGGCCCGCTTCGCCCTCGAAGAAGGCTTCTGCGACGGCTTGCCCTTCGTCGCCGGCGGGGTTCCTTCTTCGTTCACCACGACGGTCTCGACCTTGGTTCCCGTCTCCGGGTTCGTCCAGACGACTGCCTCGCCGACGCCCTTCTTGTCGAGCGCGGTATGGGCGGTGTTCTGCAACGCCAGCTCGTCGGCCTTGTCGAGCGAGGCGCCGATCTCGTTCCCGAGCCAGCCGCCGAGCAGCGTGCCGACGCCGGTCGCCACCAGCTTGCCCGTGCCGCCGCCGAACTGGGAGCCGACGACGCCGCCCACCACGCCGCCGAGGACGGTGCCGACGCCCTGTTTGGTGCCCATGTTCGTCGCCGAGCAGGCCGACAGGCCGATGGTCAGGACGGCCGCCGCCGAGACGGCTTTCAGGATTCTCGTGTTCATCTCCGCTTCTCCTACTTCAGTTCGTGTTTCCGAATCTCACCAGGCCCCTGTTGAGGGCCACGCCGAGGCCGAGCAGCACCAGACCGAGCACAATCCCAAGCCCGGCGCCGAGCGGGACGCCTGCCAGCAGTCCGATCCCCACGCCCGCCAAAGCCGGACCCGCCCCGGCCCGCTTGAGGCCGGTGGCCTCAAGGGCTTCCCTGGCCACCTTCGCGGCCTCGTCCCTGTTCATGTTCACTCTCGCGTCCATCTCTCGTTCTCCGTCTGTTTCGTTTTTGCATGTCAACACTTGTTGCCGCCGCGTCCGCGGCGTCAGCCGATGTAGAACCCGGTCTCGGTCTTCGTGACGCTGAGCGATCCGCCGCTGACGAGCGACACCGCGAGCGAGGCCCGTCCGAACAGGTCGCGTCCGACGGCGGACAGAACGGCGTCCGCATCGACGGCATCGCCCTCCAGTATCGCCCCGGTGATCTCCTGCACCCTGGCGGCCGCACGCATGGCGGAGCCGGCAACGGCGAACGGGGCGTAGCCCGACCAGTCCTTCCACAGCCCCAGAAGCACCGGGCCCCCGTCCGCGACAAGGTCGGCCCCGTCCGGCAGCTCGGCGCCCATGACGGCAAGCCCCTCGCGCACGCAATCCGCGAGCGTCGCGTAGACCTCCGCGAGCACCGACAAGGTCGCCATCCGGTCGCCGCTGTCGGTATCGTCGGAACCCTCGAACGCCAGCAGCGTGAATCCGTCCGCCCCTTCGAGCGAACGCCCCGCCATCAGCGCGGAGAGCAGGCAGCCTTCCAGCCGCTGCCCGATGTCTTGTGAATGAACCGTCCCGTCGTCCATGACCGCCTCCCGCCTATGGCACAGCCCTGCGGGCCGAGCCTGCTGGGCATGTCTGCATGTGAACAGATATGGCACAGCGTAAGCGACGGGATTCCCGATGTCAAAGCAAAGGACGCCGATTTCGGCAGAGGACAGGAATCCATCTGCCTACATGACAACATATTTTATTCTGATTTGTAGATTTTTCGGTTTGTAGCAGGGAACCCCTCGCGCTATCATCCGAGGCTGTGGTTCCCGCCGGGGGTGCAAAAGATTGGCCCCCGAAGCTCTGGAAAGCTCGGGGGCCTGATCAACAGTTCAGCAACGCTTTGGAGAAGTGCCGTGAACGCAAGAGCAGTCGTAGCGCAGGGCGAATCGCCGTGCAAGGGAAATTTCTCTCTCTCATCGATTAACAAGTTGGCATGCGGTCAGACGAACGGTTCAGGCAGAATGCTTGACCGTTCTCCTTCCGTGCCGAAAGACCGCAGGGCGCCGAACGCCGCCAACCTCGGCTTCGTGCACCCGCTGGTCCGGTCGCAGATGCCCTCGGAGCCGCTCGACTTCCTGGCGATGCTGGGCGAGCGCCGCCCGCTCCAGAACGTCCGCATTCTCCCCGGCGAGGGCAAGAAGGTTCTCCCGACCGCAGACGGCGTCGCCCGCGTTCAGAAGGTCATCGGCGAGGCCATGGACCTCTTCTTCGTGCGGGTCCTCGCCCGCGAGGAGGCCCAGCGGGAGGGTCAGGAGGTCGGGAAGCCGCTCATGATGGTGGTCCGCACCGAGCCTGGCGTCGGCAAGACGAAACTGGCCATCGACCACGCCGTGGATTTCGTCCGCCGCAACCCGCAGGCGTTCGTCGAGACGGAAGACGGACAGAAGGGCTATGGGCGCGTCCCCGCAATCATCGCGGCCCCGTCCTATGCGCTGGCCGGCGAGATCGAGTCCCGCCTGCTTGAGACCATCGGCGACGCCCCGCTGACCGTGGGCTGGTTCGAGGGCAAGGCGAAGGCCGGATGCATTCGGAGCGAAGAGCTGGGGCTGCTGAACGGCTCCGGGCTGTCCTCGCACAACTTGTGCCGCATGAAAGAGAAGGACGAGGAGACCGGCGCCTGGGGCTGGTCGCTCTGCAAGCACTTCTTCGCCTGCCCGGTGCAGCGCCAGCGTGCGATGTGGAGCAGCGACCCGCTGGGTCGCGGCGTCTGGATCGACGGCAAGCTTGAAAGGGGGATGGCGGGCCGGTTCGAGGGCGGGATCGCTTCGCACCCGGACTTCGCTCTGACCGTCCACGCATTCGCCGGCCTCGGGGTCCAGGCGTACCTGCTGAAGAACCCGCGTTTCGCCGTGGTCGATGAGGACGTCTCAGGGCAGATGCTGAACGAGGCCACCTTCCCGCTCTCCGTGCTGCTGTCGCCGGGACGCGACACCCCGGCGATGACCAAGAAGGAGATCGCGGCGAAGGTGATGCCCGAGGAGCTGTCCGCCGACTACGCCGCCGTGGCGATGGTGGCGGGCCGCGGGCTGGTGTCCGCCTCGGGCGACCGCTCCTGCCCGGTCGAGGCGATCGTCGCCGAATACGAGAAGATGCGCCGCGAACGTCTGATGAAGATGGCCCCCCCGCTGTGGGAAGGCCGCCCCGGCTACAAGGCCAAGGTCATCGAGATGCTCCGCGAGGACATCAAGCTCGCCAAACGCTTCGCGTGGGGCGCGGCGGCCTCGGGGGAGGCCTACGGCCCGTCGTCCGACATCGAGAAGATCCGCGAGGTCTGCTCGCACGCCCGCTCGCCTCACGCCCGTCAGGAATGGCGGTTCTGGAAGATCGTCGAGGAGCGGCTCGACCTCCTCTGCGACCCCGAGAGGACTCCCGCGAGGCCCCGCGAGGAACGCATCGCCCTGGACGGCACGACGGTCGAAATCTCCTGGCGCTCGGAGTTCGCCTGGGGCGACACCGACACCCTGCTGCTCGACGCCTCCGCCTCCCGCGAGGTGGTCGAGGCGGTCTTCCCGGCGCACGAGGTCGTCTTCATCGACGCCACCCTCGCCGGTGTGGGATCGACGCTTCCGCAGCGGAACGTCGCCGTCATGGGCCGCACCTTTTCGTCATCCAGCCTGCACCCGCCTGCGGGTGCCTCCGGAGACACGATGCGGAAGGCGGCGCTTCAGTGCATCGCCCTCAAGAGGGCCTGCGACGCCGTCGCGATGGCGCACCCCGGGGAGCGGATTCTGCTCTGCACGACGACCAAGGTCGAGCGCGGCGTGCTGTCCGATTGGGTCCCCGGCGGGACTGCCGCGGCGGCCAACTTCGAGTTCGGGATCGAGGACGGGATGTCGGCCGAGGACGCCCGCGTCGCCGTCGAGCACTACGGAAACACGCGCGGGAAGGACGGCTACAAGGACTGGAACGTCCTCGGAGCGATCGGCAAGCTGGAGCCGCCGGACGCCAACGTCCGCCGCCTCGCCCGCTGCCTGAACTACGACCGCCCCGAATGCGCGGACGATGTCCGCCCGCCCGCCGCCGGCTGCTCCGCGGACGATCCCAAGGCCCCCGAGATCCGCCGTCTTCGGCACCGCGACGGACGGATCGTCGAGGTCACCGTCTGGACCTACCGGAACCGCGACGAACGGGGGTCACTACACGAAAGTGATCAGATTGTCCGGGATGTGAGAACGGACTGGGAACTCATGCTGCAAGCAAGGACTGCAT
>NZ_LGQY01000126.1:0-22392 GCF_003116065.1 Azospirillum sp. TSO5
AAGGGATTACCGAACAGAGAGGACTGCGGCGAGGAAGTCGTTGCTGATGGCGGCGAGGCCGCGTTTGACGCGGACGCTCTCACAGGTCACTGCCAGTTCACGACGGCATGACGCGCTTCACCCACCTGATCGACCTCCGGCAGGAAAAAGTCCAGATGGGGCAGCGCCGGGGTTCGGCCGGCAGCCAGTGCTGCGGCGAGATCGGCCATTATTTTCACCATGTCGCGCATCTTGTGGTAGTGGGTGTGGTGATCCAAGATCATGGTCGCTGCCTGTTGTCCGAAGGATAGCCTTTCCGCGTCACTCCAGTCGAGCAAACGGTCACACAGCGCCAGCAAGCCGGCTGCATCGCGATGCAGGAACCAGTGCTCGCCGTCGCGGAAAATCCGATCGACGCGGGGAATGTGATAGTCGATAAACGGGATGCCGGATGAAATGGCGGTCGGTACGCGATCGGACATGTAATAGTCATGATAGCCGCCGGGATAGCCGCCGACCACCACGCGGCTTCGGCGCATGGCGTCGTGCTGCTGGCCATAGGCGATGGGACCACGGGCGCAGGGCAAATGGTCCCAGCCGTGGCCGTAGACCGCCAGGCGCTTCCCGTACCGGCGCCACAGAGCGTCGACCAGGGCGTGGCGGCGCCGTGCTGCGGGGAGGGCATAGCGGAACGGGTTCCGCACCGAAAGCAGGTTGCCGACAAACACCAGGTCGCTGTCGGGGGCCCATGCTGCCCGATCCAATGGCCGGGAAAACCGCACCTGGCAGCACCCCGTCGGCATCAGCACCACTCGCCGGGCGCCATGGCGCGCAAGGGCGCGGGCATAGGCGCCAGCTTCAGTAACAAAAGTGATATCCGCGGCGCGGGCTGCCCGGCGTAGCGAGTGCGGTGTGCAGAACGGATACCCGAAGGAATCCCCGGAACTCACCGCCACCAGCGGCCGGGACGGCAACGCCCGCACGGCCTTGATGAACTTGGTCGGATTGGGGACCGCACCATGGTAATGCTGCAGAAATACGGCGTTGGCATCGATTTCCCGCGCCAGCCGCAGGGCTTGTTCCCAACAGCCGTCCCAGCCGTGGGTGGCGGCGGTGCCAAAATAGGGCAGTGGCCGATAGGCGTGCAGGTGACCCTCGGCCAGCAAGCGCAGACACCCGTCGTGGAACCCAATATGGTCTTCGACCTTGTGCCCCTGGATCAGGAAAAGCAGCCGCATCCGATGGAACTCTCTACTGGCAACTCAGTACCGCGCCAGTGGCTGAGACTGCGCGGGCGCGTAGGGTACCGGTGTCATTTGACGAAGGAAAGCCGCAGTGCGAGTTTGAAGGTCCATAGCCAGTACCGCACCTGGGGAGCGAAGACCAAGCCTTTGACCATGAGGCACCGTCAACTTGATGGCGGTATTATGTAGCAGGCGCCACCAGCGGCTCACCGACGGCCTGAGAAGGCCGACGGAACAGGTATAAATCATGAACTTGATGATTTGTAGCGGAGTCGCGGCCAAGTAGGCACGGGCGGTTCTTTGTTGGAGATCGCCATGGCCCCGCCACGCCCAAGGCCAGCACTTCCTCCTCGCTGCGGCGGCAAGGATGCCGTCGCTGGGCACGGTGCATAATGCCGCGACATCCGCTCCGCCGCATTGGCAAGCCGGACGCCGGCACCGCCGCCGCTCGATTATTTCGTTCCTGAAGTGCCGCTGCAGGACGAGCTGCCCTTCGCAACGGCCGGATGGTGATCACCGCCAGGACAGGTCAGGGCTTGTGGCGGCGCGCCAGCCACTGCTGGACGAAATAGATGGCGAACAGCGAATTGGTCGTCACATAGCGGCTGGCCAGCCGGCGTGGCTCGCTTGCCAGGCGGAACAGCCATTCCAACCCGTTCCGCTGCATCCAGCGCGGCGCCTGCCGCTTGGTCCCGGCCAGGAAGTCGAAGGCGGCGCCGACGCCGATCATCACCGGCGCTCCCGGCCGGCCGGCATGATCCGCCATCCATAACTCCTGCTTCGGCGCGCCCAACCCGACCCAAACGATGTCGGCACCGCTGCCGACGATCCTGGAAAAGGCGGCCGCGTCCTCCGCTTCCGTCATCGTCCGGAACGGCGGCGCGCAGCCCCCAACGATGTTTATCCCCGGAAATCGGCGCTCCAGATTGGCCTTCAGCCGTGCCAGCACCGCCTCGGTGCTACCGTACAGATAATGCCGCCATCCCTCGGCCACCGACCGTTCGCACAGCGCCAGCATCAGGTCCGGCCCGTACACCCGTTCGGCCCCGCGATGTCCGGCCAGCTTCGCCAGCCAGACCAGCGGCATGCCGTCGGCCGTCACCATCCCGGCGGCGTTGTGGACATGCATCAAGGTCGGGTCACGCCTGCTGGCGACGACAGTGTGAAGGTTGCTCACGCAGACGTAGGTGGGCGTCCGCCGGGCGACCCAGTCGGCGATCCGCGCCGTAGCCTGCTCCATGGTCTGCGCCCACACACGGACACCGAGGACGTCGATGCGCGGAACGTCGATCCCAGGGTCGGGAGCGGGAGCAGGGTTGTACGATTGGTCCGCAGTCGACAGCGGTTCCAGGAGGTCAGTCGTCATGGCTGGTCCACGGACCGGCTGTGCCGCCGGGACTGTGCCACACCCGTCCCGAGGATGGCGGCCCAGGTCACTGTGACCGCCGGGATCTGCAAGCTGAAATCGAGCAGGGCGTGAACGCCGACGAGAACCGTGGTGGCGCCTCCCAACAGCGGGTAGAGCATGTCGCGTTGGCGGACCGCCCCGCCGCTGAGGCAGGCCCACAGCAACCAGAGCACCGACAGGACCAACATCGCCGCTGCCGGTATGCCAAGGTCGAGGGCCAACTCCAGATAGGTGTTGTGCGCCTCCGTCCACACCTGAAGAATGTCCGGCGGACGGACGGTCGCGAACATGGCGGCGAAGCTGCCCAGGCCGTAGCCGGTCAGCGGCCGGGCGGCGATCAGGTCCGTTGTGAGCTGGTAGATGCGCAATCGGTCGGCAAAATGTCCGTCGAGATCCCGCACCAACACCAGACTGCCGATTGCCAGGGTCAGAAGCAGCGCCACCGCCGCGCAGCCGCGCAGCAGGATCCGCCGCCGCGCTGCGCCGGGCGGTTGGGCCGACGCGGCGCGCCCATAGGCCAAGGCGACGCCCCCCACCAGCGTTGCCGCGATGCCGGCGCGCGACCCGCTCGCCAGCAGCGCCGCCCCGCCAATGACAGCGGAGAGCGCGAAGAGCGCCGTTCGACGGCCAAGGTGCAGAACCAGGGTGCGGAGGTGCATCGGGGGTGCGAGGCGGTTCATGATCGCGGACACCGCGCACAGCAGCGTCACCCCGGCATAGGTGGCGTAGTGGTTGCGGTTGACGAAGGTCGCGGTCAGGTCGTCGCGATATGCCCATTTCCGCATCAGCAAGATGCTGTCGTTCCCGGTCGCATAGACCAGCAGCCCATAGGCCGCGTAGACGCCGCCGGCCAGCGCCAGCGTGTCGATCAGGCGATGGGCGCGCCGGGAGGACCGGCCATGCTGAAGGGCCAGCCACAGCACGCCGGCGTAGCAGAGCAGCCGCATGATCCCGACAGGGACCGCGAACCCGTCGATGGCCAGGGGAAAGGCCGGCTGATCCGTTCCGGTGGCTTGGCGTTGCGCCTCCAACCAGTCCGGAGCACACCATTCCGGCGGCCACAGGGGAGCGGCCTGCAAGGCCGCCCAGGTGATCACCAGGGCGAAGCCGGCGAGCGGGACGGCCACGTGTCGGGGCGACACGCCGGGCGCCTGCCGGTCGGCCAGGAGCACGATCGGCCACGTGACGCACAGCAGACCGACGAGGCCGGCCAAGAGCGACCAGCTCCACGGCCGGTTGGAACCCAGCGGTAGCGGCGCCAGCACGATGACAGACGCGAACAAGAAAAAATGTACGCGACGAACAATCGACATCCGACACTCACATAATTCAGAACAGCCGGGGCGCGTTGTTGCTCCAAGGCCCCTAGACCAAAAGTTGGTAATGATATCGGACGATGGGCCACTGGCATCCGAACGGCAGCTGCCGTATCATCTTTTAGGTTATCCCGTTTGCCACATCGACGCTCCAGAGCGCAACCGCCTTATAACTTTTGCGAAACTTGATCAACGAAATGTCAACGCATTTGCCGCCTGAAACCGTTTTGTTTGATTTTTCCGCACGTGATCTTGATGCGCTGGTCGATGCCTGTGCCCAGGACGAGTTGCTTCCGTTGATCGAGGCGATCATCCCGCGTGCCGCGGCGGTTCTGGAGGCCGGGGCGGGGTCTGGACGCTGGATCAAAGCCCTCACCGACCGCGGTTACGCCACGACGGGAATCGAGCTGAACCGGGCCGATGTCGACCGCTTTCGCGCGGCTTGGCCCGATCTCCCCTACGACCACGGTAGCGTTGAGCATCTTCCCTATGCCGATGGCCAATTCGATGCCTTGCTGTCGCTCGGCGTGATCGAGCATCTGTTCCATGGGCCGGAGCGCGCGATGGCCGAAATGCGGCGGGTGCTGAAGTCAGCCGGCGTCATGTTGTTGACTGTTCCTGTCGCCAACGCCTCCTTCCGGCTGGAACGGATGAAGGATGCGTTGGCACAGCGGCTCTACGGCAGCGCCACCGTGCGCCGGGCGCTTGGCAAACCCCCGCTCACCTTTTCAACCGACCACGAACGGAGCCGCCTGGAGGCGATCCGCCGGGACCGGCGTGCCGGGATGGCCGTCAAATACCGGTTTGCCCGCGACAGCGGGCGGGACTTCTATGAATACCGTTTCACGGCGGAGCAGCTGCGCACCCTGGTGGTGGAGGCCGGCTTCACGGTGGACAGCATGCAGTTCCTCTATGGCGCCGACCGGCTGTACCAGATCTTCGGACGTCTGCTCGGGCAGTATGATGGCGTGCGGTCCCCACGGCTGAACAGGATCGGGCGCGGCCTTGCCGCCGCTCTCCCGGCTGAATGGATCGGCCACATGTTGCTGATCGTCGCGCGGCGATGCTGAGCCCGCAGGGTCATCTGCTGGACATTGGACAATCTTTAGACTTCGAATGTGTGCAATCTCGGTTGCTATCCTGGTTGGATGTCAGGTCTATATGCTCCGAAGTGAATATGACCACCAAAGGCAACGCGCCATCATGGACCAGTCCTCCAGCGCGACGTCGACGGCAGCCGTGACCGTCGACGTGATTGACGCGGCTGGCCGGCAGCAGATGCGGAATCGGTTCGAACAGTTTGCTCCCGTCGCAATCCTCGCGGTCGGGGACGCCGCCATCATCGAAGGTGCCGTTCGGCTGGCCACGCTGCTGCGCGACCGGCTGGGGAGCTGGTTTCCGATCTCTCTCGACGCGCGTGTGGTGTTCGAACTGCACGTTCTGACGGTTCTCCTCCCGCTTGGCTTCGCGCTCGCGGGGCTGTATCCCGGTTACGGGCAATCCGGGGTCGAGCGGCTGCGGCTGCGCGTCCTCGTCATTGCGCGGGTCTTCGGCGCGATCCTGATGTACGACTACCTGGTCCAGGATGGACGATGGTCCCGCGGAATCACCTTGATATCAGCGGCGATCAGCCTGACGGTTCTGCCGCTGTGGGACGATCTGGCACGCCGCGCGCTGCTCCGGCTGCGGCTGTGGGGGCGTCCAGTTGCGGTTCTGGGCGACGATCCCGATCGCCGCCGGCAGATCGTCCGGGCGCTGTCGCGCACGCCGGAGCTGGGTTGGATCCCGGTGCTCGTCGGACCATTGCCGTTGCCGGGAGCGCCGGCAGTGCCGGGGATCGAGATTGCGGTGATCGCAATGTCGGACGGCTTCCGCCCGCCGCTCACTGACACGCTGTCCTATCGTCGGGTGGTCCTTGTGCCGGCCTTCGACGGCGAGCAGAGCCTCTGGGTCAAGGTGCGCGACCTCGGTGTGCATCTGGGACTGGAAACCAGGCGCAACCTCCTGTTGCCAGCGAACCAAGTCTTCAAGCGCCTGTTTGATCTGCTGCTGGCCAGCCTGCTTCTTCTGCTCGCAGCGCTGCCGATCGCGGTCTACACCGTTGTCCTGATGCTGACATCGCCGGGGCCGATCTTCTTCTCTCAGATGCGGCGAGGCATCGGGGGGCGCCCTTTCCTGATGCACAAGCTGCGCAGCATGACCGTCGATGCCGACGGGAAGCTGGCGGATCTTCTGGAGCGTGATCCGGACGCCCGCGCGGAATGGGAGCGTCACATGAAGCTGCGCCGCGACCCGCGCATCGTTCCGGTCATCGGCCGGATCGCCCGCCGCTTCAGCCTCGACGAGCTTCCCCAGCTATGGAACGTCATCCGCGGCGACATGAGCCTTATCGGCCCACGCCCTCTGCCAGATTATCACCTGGATCTCATCGACCCGGCCGCGAATCGCCTGCGGGAACGTGTGCGCCCGGGACTGACCGGGCTTTGGCAGGTGTCGGGTCGCAGCACGCGATCGCTGGAGGAGATGCAGGCGCTCGACAGCTATTACGTGCGCAACTGGTCCTTCTGGCTAGACATTTACATTCTCGTCCAAACCCTGGCCGAAGTCGCAAAGGGAGACGGCGCGTGGTGAGCATTTCTATGACCCGGCGGACCTGCCCATGACTCACGTGACACAACAATTCCCAGCCGATCGGATGAATGGCGTGGACGCATCGGGACATTCCTTTCGACCCTTGACCGGACCGGCGGGCTCATCGAGCCGCCTCAAGCCGGAACTGCATGTGGACATCGGTCGGACGCTTCGCACCTTATGGCGGCGGCGCCTCCTGCTGCTCGCCTGCCTGTTGCTGGGCGCCGGCGGCGCATGGGCCTACACGGCGCGGATGCACCCGGTCTACACGGCCACCGCGGTTGTGATGCTGGACACCAACCGGCCGCGCGTCATCGACCTGAAGGATCAGGCCAGACGCGAGACGCCGCTGTACGTCACCGTCAATTCGGAGGTCGAGGTGATCCGCTCGCGCAGCGTCGCGCAGCGTGTCGCCGACGCCCTGAACCTCTACGACGACCCTGAGATCAACCCCACCCTGCGCCCCAAAGGCGAGACCTCCGACCTGATCCGGCTGGTATCGGTAATGTGGGGCGAACTGGTCGCCAGTGTCACCGGCGAGGATGGTGTGGCACCGGAAAGTCCTGCCGCCCGCCAGCAGGATCCGAAGGCCGATGTCGTCGACGCCATCGCCAAGGGTATGGAGGTGTCGGTGATTCCGCAGTCGGTGGTCATGCGGATCAGCTTCAAGTCGACCGACCCGGCCAAGGCCGCGCGGATCGCTAACGCGATTGCCGACTCCTACGTCGTCGAACAGATGGAGACGAAGTTCGAGGCGGTGCGGCGGGCCACGAACTGGCTGAACGGCCGTCTCGAGGTGCTGCGCCACGCGGTCGAAAGCTCGGAACGGCAGGTGGTCGCCTATCGCGAGCAGATGGGGCTGGTGGAGAACAACGGGAAGCAGGCCGAGGTCCAGAACCTCGTCGACATGAATTCCCAGCTCGTGCAGATCAAATCCAAGCGAACCGAGATCGAAGCCAAGCTGGACCGCATCGACTCCCTGTCGAAGTCCAGGGGCAGCGCCGGCGTCGCCGAAGAGTTCGTCGACTCTCCGCTGATCCAGCATCTCAAGCAACTCGAAGCCCAGCTGTCGCGCGAGGAATCCGACCTGTCGTCGCGTTACGCCGCGCGGCATCCGATGATCTTGAAAATCCGGGCCGAACTCTCCGAGACGCGGGGCAAGCTGCGCAACGAAATCGAAGGGCAGATCCAGGCACTGCGTGGTGACCTTGTGATCCTGAAGAACCGCGAGAGCAGCCTGACCAGGCAGATCCGCGATTCGCAGAGCTTGACCATCAAGCAGAGCGGCAATGAGATCCGGCTGCGTGAGCTGGAGCGCGAAGCGCAGGCCAGCCGGGCGATCTACGAAGCCTTCCTGAACCGCTTCAAGGAAACCGGCGAGCAGGAGCATATCCAGCAGGCAGACGTGCGCATCATCTCGACCGCCGAACCCCCGAAGGCCCCGAGCGCACCGCGCACCCGGCTGCTGGTCGGCGCTGCCTCCCTGCTCGGGCTGCTCGGGGGCATCGTCCTGGTGATGCTGATCGAACAGCTGGACAACACATTCCGCAGCCGCGAGCAGTTGGAAGCCGCCTGCGGCCTGCCGTCGCTCGGCCTCATACCGGCGGCCCGGAGTCTGGTCGGCCAGCGTTCCGTCGAATCCATTCTGTGCGAAAAGCCCTCCTCCTCGTTTGCCGAGGCTTTCCGGATCGTCTGGTTCTCGTTGAAGCACAGTCTGACCGACATCGACGCCGGCCGTCCCAACGTCGTGGTCATCACCTCCTCGGTGCCGGAAGAGGGCAAGAGCCTGACGGCGCTGTCGCTTGCCCGCACCGCGGCCAACCTGTCGATGCGAACGGTTCTGGTGGACCTCGACCTGCGGCGGACCTCCATCGCACGGATGCTGGACCTCAAGCCAGCCTGCGGCATCGCCGAGGTGCTGGCCGGACGCGCCGGGGTGGAGCAGGCAATCATCCAGGACCCCCGCTCCCGCCTCGACATCCTGTCGGGCGCGCCCATCAAGTCGCAGGACTACCAGCACGACCTATTGAACGCGAAAAGCGTCAACGCCCTGCTCGAGGACCTGCGCGACCGCTACGATCTGGTGGTGATCGACAGCCCTCCGACCCTGCCGGTGGCCGACGCCCAGATTCTCGCCCAGCTCGCCGACCGCGTGGTGTTCTGCGTCCGCTGGGACAAGACGCCCAAGGAAAACGTGCTGTCGGCGCTGCGCATGCTGCAGGACATCAACGCTCCGATCGGCGGTCTCCTGCTGACCCGCGTCAACCTGCGCAAACACGCCGGTTACGGGTATGGCGATGTCGGACATTATTATGGTCGGTACCATGGCTACTACGCCGAATAGAGGCGCCGCGCCTTGGGCGGCCATCGCCGTCTCCGTGGCGTTGGGGGGAGCGCTGCTGGCCAGCGCCCCTCAGCGCGTGCTGTCGGAGCTGTTCCTGCTGAAGCCCGCCCGCACGATCCGGGCCGCCGAGGCGGGTGAACCGGTCCCGCTGGACGCTCTGGAAAGCGCGACTCGGCAGGCGGACGCGGAAGCCGCCCGCGGCCTGTCGGCGGATGGCGGCGATCTCGCGGGCCGCGGCCACACGCTTCTGGCGCTGTACCGCGATCCCGCTTCTCCGAAGGGCATGGCCGAACTGGACGCCGCCCGTGCGGCCTTCCTCTCGGTGCTGTCGCACGCTCCGCTGTCCCCCTATGTCTGGGACCACCTGTCCTACACCGAAGTCACCGCCCATCGTCTGCGCGAGGCAGTCGCCGCCTGGCGCAGGTCGGTGCGCGCCGGTCCGTTCGACACCGCCCTGATTCCGCCCCGCTTCGAGTCCGGGCTCGCTCTCCACCGCTACATGGACGCGGCCAGCCGCCGGGAGTTCGATGCGCAGGTGCGTCTTTACGCACAGTGGAACCTGCCCCAGCTGGCCGAGCAGACCGTTCGATTCGACGCCGCCGACATCGTGAGGCCAATCCTGGTTCACGATCCGGCGGAGCTTGCGGAGTTGAACCGCTTGATCCCCCTGCTGAAGGCGCGGCTATGACGGCACGGCGGTTCGGGACGGTCCCGGCGGCCGTGCGCCGCCGTCGCGACGCCCGGCGACATCGCTGCGCCGGCCGCCGCGCCGGTCGCTGCGATGGCTGAGCCGATCCTCGTCACATCCTGGGACGACGGGCATCCCGCCGACCGACAGCTGGCGGAGCGGCTCGCGCGGCATGGCATCGCCGCCACCTTCTTCGTGCCGGTACACAATTGCGAAGGGCGGCCCACCATGGCTGCCGCCGACTGGCGGGCGCTGGACGCCGGCGGCTTCGAGGTCGCGGCGCATACGGTCGACCATATCCGCCTGCCCGGCCTCCCGCCGGACGAGGCGCGCCGGCAACTCGCCGACGGACGGCGGCGGCTTGAAGACGCGCTCGGTCGCGTGGTCGCAGGCTTCGCCTATCCCGGAGGGCGGATCGGCCGGCATGGCCGCCGGCTCGCCGCCGAGGCCGGCTTCGCCTATGCGCGCACCACGCGGATGTTCTGCCTTGATCCGGGCCCCGACCCGCTGGCGATGGCGACCACGGCGCAGTTCCATCCCCACGGCGCGGCGCCGGCGCTCCGCAACTGGCTTCGCCATGGCGGCGGGCTCGGCCGGCTGCGGCTGGTCCGACAATGGCTGGCCTCGGACAGTCTGCACGGCCGGATCGCCGCCATGGCGGATGCGGCCATGCGGAACGGCGGCGTCCTGCATCTCTGGGGGCATGGCTGGGAGATCGAGGAACAGTGTTCCTGGCCCTTGCTGGACGAGATCCTGAGTGCGCTGGCGGAGGGCTTTCCCCCGGATCGCCGTCTGACCGCCGGCGCGCTTGCCGCCGCTCAGACGGGCACCGGCCCATCCACGCGCGTGGATACCGCCGGGTGACCGCAAAGCTCCTCATAAAGCGCAAGGCGGCGGGCCAGTGCCGCGGCCTGTCCATAGCGCTCGCGGAACACGGCGCGACCTGCCGCCCCCATGACGGACAGCCGCTCCGGCTGGTCGAGCAGACTGCGCGCCGCGATCCGCCATCCCTCCACGTCACCCGGCGGCGCGAAGGCTCCGGTCCGTCCGTCCTCCAGCGTATCCTCGACCGCTCCACCGGATGCGGCGAGCACCGGCAGCCCATGGGCCATGGCTTCGGCGACCACCAACGGGAAGTTCTCGTAACACAGGGACGGAAAGAGCAGCAGCGCGGCCTGCGCCATCGCCGCGGCGACCTCCTCGGACGACCGCCAGCCAAGGAAGCGCACCTGGGGCGGCGCGGCTCGTCGCACGGCCTCGGCCAGCGGACCATCACCGATCACGGTGAGCGGATGGGGCACGTCCCGCCACGCCGCGATCAGGCTCTCGATGCCTTTTTCCGGGCTGAGCCGGCCGACCAACAACCCGCCAGTCCGCCGGCCGGAGGCAGGGACAGGGGCTGCGGCGTTACGATCCGGCTCGCGGAGAACCGGGGGGCACACGATCATCCGCTCCGCCGGCAGCCCTCCCGCCACGAACCGGCGTGCGGAAAAGGGCGACAGGGCGATGTAGCGGTCGACGGCGCGGTTGCGGATGGCGGTCAGTTGGTGGACCGCCGCGACGGCCCCGACCACGGCGCTGGCGGCCCGGCTGCCACGGTAGCATCCATGGACGACGCCCGGCCATTTGACCAGCTTGCCGACGCAGCGCTCGCAAGGGCGGCCGTCGCGCAGAAGCAGGGCGTTGGCGCACAGCAATCGGAAGTTATGGAGCGTCTGGACCACGGGAATCCCCCGCTCGACCGCCGCCCCATAGATCGACGCGGACAGCAGCGGAAAGGCGTTGTGGACGTGGAGGACGTCGGGGCGGAAGCGATCGATCGCCGCCGCCACGCGTCGGCGGCCGTCGAAGGACCACAGGGCCTGGGCTGCCAGGGCAGGCGTCCCCCGGACGATCCGCGTGTTGTCCTCGGCGAACAGCTCCACCGCAAGTCCGGCATCCTTCAGCAACGCCATTTCGGCATCGACCGCGGCGTCCTCGCCACCCGGCTTGCTGTAGCGCTCGTGGACAATCAGAACGCGCATGCGACAACGGCCTCCTGCGGAGAGATGGGGCGATATCCCATCGGGTGCGGATGGTTGACGGCGGTGTTCACCGCACCCTGGACATATGGACTACCGCCAATGAGGGCGGCGCAGTATGGTGACGGCGCTTGGCTCCGGTCGATCGGTCGTGAACTGAGCCGACACGCCGCACCGTCGCATCAAGATGACCGGCGTTAGTTGGAGTGGTTGGATCGTGAGCGGCTTTTCCATCGACATACCGGGCGACGTGCTGATCGTCGTGCTGATTGCGTCCCTGCTGCCCATAATCTTCATGGCGGCGTTGTCCTGGCGTCTGATCATGCCGATCACGATCGCCGTGGACGTCGTCACCGTCCAATTCGGGCTGGCCTCTTCGTTTAGCATATACTCTTACAAC
Source organism: Azospirillum sp. TSO5 (assembly GCF_003116065.1). Classification (NCBI taxonomy): domain Bacteria; kingdom Pseudomonadati; phylum Pseudomonadota; class Alphaproteobacteria; order Rhodospirillales; family Azospirillaceae; genus Azospirillum; species Azospirillum sp. TSO5. Next base: position 12,032 of record NZ_LGQY01000126.1, read on the forward strand.
GTCGCACCCCTGGACATCCTGATTCTTGGGACGCTGGTTGCCTACTGCATCCGCGTCTCGATAATCGGGCGGATCGGCTTGACCCATCTCTGGTGGAGCGGCATGGCGGGACTGATGCTGCTCGCGCTGCTGCGCGGCATCTCTGCCAACGGGCTGGCCGCGGCGATCGTCAGTTTCCGGCCCGACTTCTATTTCATCGTCGCTGTCCTTTACATGCAGAGCTTCCGGTGGGAGCCCCGCGACATCGACCATTTCGCCCTCATGTGGCTGATCTTCGCCGGCGCCCTGTCGGGCTACGCGCTGCTCGGCTGGATGGATCCGTCCCTGTCGGTCTCCATGCAGGCGACGGGGACTGCGTTTTACGCCGTCGACGACTATCTCGACTGGCGGGTCCTGCCGGCATCATCGGCGATCGTGATCGCACAGGCCGGCCTGATGGCCGTTGCGCTCTGGGTGCGCTCACGCCAGGCCGGGCTGCTCCAACTCGCCGCGATCCCGCTTATGCTGATGGTGGCGCTTCTCTATCATCGCAGCGTCTGGATCGCCGCGGCCGCCGGTGTCGCCATCCTGCTGGTGCATCGTCCGCGGCTCCTCACCCGCCTGTCACTCCCCCTGCTCCTCGTCGCGTTCGGCCTCGTCCTGGTCTGGGCGTTCGACAGCGGCCTGTTGACGGGTGCTTTCCAGTCGGCGGTCTCCGAACCCTTCCGCGATAACAGCACCTGGGGTTGGCGTATCAACAACTGGTTGATCACGGTTCCCGGCACTCTGTCGTCCGGGCCGGTGATCACCATGCTGGGATGGGGCTACGGCACCCTGTTCGAGAACACCCAGACCGGATTGTCGCTGGCCAACCCCCACAACGCCTATGTCGCCTTCTTCCTGAATACGGGCCTGGTGGGCCTCGCCGTCCTGGTGGTCTGCCTGCTGCTCTCGCTGCGGCGCCTGTGGCTGGACGACTTTCCGCCCGGCCGGATCCTCGACCGCTTCACGGCACTGATGCTGCTGGCGCAGCTGATGGTGTATTACGTCGCCTACTCGGTCGGCCTCGAGCAGGGAATCCTGATCGGCGTGCTGGCCGGACTGGCGGCGCGCTGTGGCGTTGCGGAGGACCGCGAGCCGGCGGAGCAGCCGCTGCCGACCATGCTGGAGCCGTCGCGGTGATCGGCCGGATGCTGGCGCGCCTGCTGTCCGGCGGGGCGCAGGAGGATGTGCCGCCACCCGAAGCTCCCCCTGGACGGATCGTGTATGCCATTGGCGACATCCATGGGGAAGCAGCGCTTTTGGAGGCATTGCTAGGCAAGATTCGCGACGACGCCGCCGCACGGGAGGGAGCGCCACTTGCGGTCTTCCTCGGCGACTATGTGGACCGCGGTCCCGACAGCCGGTCGGTCCTCAATCTCCTGTGCGATGCTCCGCTTCCGGGGTTTGCCATCGACGCGCTAACGGGCAATCATGAACAGGGCATGTTAGCCTTTCTGGCCGACCCGCTGTCTGGAATGGCGTGGCTGGAGTTCGGCGGCCTGGCGACGCTCAGCAGCTATGGCGTCCCAATCCAGCCGGGAACCGTCACGCCGGCACGCCTTCGCGACTACCGCAACCAGCTCGCCGAGCGGCTGCCGGACGAACACCGCCGCTTTCTGCACCGGCTGAGGCCCTGGGTGGTCCACGGCGACTATCTCTTCGTTCACGCCGGTGTCCGACCGAAAGTCCCGTTGGCCGCGCAGCGGATGGAGGATCTTCTGTGGATTCGCGATCCGTTCCTCGCCTGGCCGGATCGCCATGAGAAGATGGTGGTCCACGGCCACAGCGTCCGCTTCGCACCGGAACTGCTGCCGAACCGGATCGGCATCGACACCGGCGCCTACGCGACCGGTGTTCTGACCGCGGTGGCGCTGGAGGGCCGGGACCTGCGGGTGCTGCAGGTGCGGCGGGAGCGGTGAATGGTCCCGACCCATGAAGCCCTCGCCTTGCGGGGGATCCGCATCACGCTGGTCATCAACATTGCCGCCATCGTCTTTCAGACGGCGATCATGGCGACCTTGGCGCGGCTGGTCACGGCGGCGGACTACGGCCTGCTGGCGGGCGCGCTGATGCTGATGCGCGTTGTGCAGCATCTGATCGTTGCGGGGCCCGAACGTGCCCTGCTGCTGCTGCCGGAGCCGGATCCCGCCACGCTGTCGGTGGTCTTCCGGGCGTTTGTCGTCGTCGGGCTGGTGGTCTCGATCCTGCTGGCGGCCGGAAGCGGGCTGGCGCTGTGGTTGGGGCTGGCGCCGTCCTTTGCACTGACCCTGGCAGCCCTGTCGCCGCTGCTGCCGCTGACCACCGCCGGAATCGTTTTCCGCGCCGTCCTGCGCCGTCGTCTCGCCTTCGGCCGGCTCACCCTGGCCGACACCGCCGGGCAGCTGGTGGGCGGTGGGGCGGTCGCCTTCGTCGCCGCGTCCGCCGGCTGGGGGGTCTTTGCCCTCGTGCTCGGGCAGCTCGCCGCCAGCCTTCTGCAAACCGTCCTGATCGCCGGCTTCGCGCTCCGGTCGGGCCATGTCCGGATCCTCAATTCGCCGCCGAGCTGGCGACCGTTGCTGGCGCCGATCATCACGACCAGCCTGGCGATTGGCCGGACCTCGCTGCTGGAGGTGCTGCACGGCCAGATCCCGCTGACGACGATCGGTCTTCTGCTCGGAGAGGTGTCGCTCGGCATGTGCAATCGGGCGGTCGCCCTGGTGCAGGTGCCGCTGGAGTTGCTTGTCAGTGCCGTCACGCGGGTGCGGATAAGCACCATCACCGCTCATCGCGACGACGGCACCGCGCTGCGGGCGGCCTGCCAAGACCTGATGAGCGTATCCGGCGCGATCATCCTGCCGCTGAGCGCGGGCATGGCCGCCGCGGCCACGCCGCTGACCGTGACGGTGCTGGGTTCGGAGTGGCGCGCGGCCGGCGCGGCGGTCGCCTGGACCGCGGTGGCCGCGGGCGCGGGCCAGCTTGGCCATGTCGTCGCGGTGATCAACGAAGGCATGCTGCGCTTCGACGACCGATTTCGCATTCAGCTGGCCACCACGGTCATCGCGGTCGCCGGGATGGTGCTGGGTGGTTGGACCGCGGAGCTTTCCGGTGCTTTGGCGGGCTGGGCTGCGGGCTGCGGGGTGTTCCTGGCGTTGCATCTTCTGGTCGCGGCCCAGGCGCTGTCACTACCACTTGCCGCCTTGTGCGGAACCCTGCTGCCGGGCGCCGCGGCTGCCGCGGGGTGCGTGGCCGCCATCTCCGCGGTATCGGCGCTGCTGCCCGGCTTTTCGGCACCGATGCGTCTTCTTGCCGACATTCTGCTGTGCGCCACCGTCACGACCGGACTCTACGCGTTTTGCTTTACCAGCCTCTTCACACTGCTGCTCCGCCACGCGGGCGTGCGGCGGCCCATGGTCAGAGACGACTGTCCAGCAGACGGCGCAGCAGCGCCCGATACCGCTCCGCCACCGCTTGTGCGGTGAAGCGCGCACGGGCGCTGGTCAGGCCGGCCGCCGATTGGCTTTCCCATCTGTTTGGGTCCGACAACAGCCCGGTCATGGCGCCGCACAGCGCGGCCGGATCGCGGGTGTCGACGAGCACTCCGGCCCTTCCCTGCTCCAGCAGCCAGGGAACGGCCCCGGCGTCCCTGCTGGCGACGACCGGGGTTCCGGATGCCATCGCTTCGAGGATGGTCTGGCCGAACGCTTCGGACAGCGATGGATGCACGCACAGATGACTGTGCGACAGGCGGTCGAGGACGACGGCGTGAGGAAGCAGTCCGTCGAAGGCAACTCCCTCGGCGAGGCCGGCAGACCGCGCCCAGCGCTCCGCCGGCCCACCGGGGCCATGGTCGGCGCCGCAGATGGTCAGGGTGGCGGCGGGAATGCTCCGCCGCAGCAAGGCGAAGGCCTGGATCAGTGACTGCGTGTTCTTCAGGCGGCCCCACCCGTTGGCAATGGAGATCAGGGCCGGCGCACCGCCCGGCCATCGCCGGGGTGCCGGGCGGAACAGCTGCTCCTCCAGCGGCTGGCCGACCACCGCGCAGGGCCGGCGGCGGAACCGGCTTACGCGGTCGGCGATGAAGGGAGACGGTGCGGCGAACTGCCGGCCGTGGACCAGCGTCCACAGGAACAGCCCCAGCCGCCCGAGCCGGTACGGGTCGGGCTTGAGCCGGAAGATCGTCGGCGCCCAGTCGTTGGAGGTGATCAGCGTCGGCCGACCCGTCGCCAGAGCACCCAGGGCGAACTCGTAGCACCATTGGGCGCTGACGACGTCCGGCGGGTCCTCCCGGATCATATCCCGGATCGCCCGCCGTTCGACGGCCATCAGATCCCGCATCCGGTGCCGGCGGCGGTAGGGGCCGATATGAACCGTGAGGCCTTCGGCATCGAACCGCCGATGGCCGTCCACGGATTCATCCAGCGTGTAGAGCACCACCTGATCTCCGCCCCGATACAGGGCAAGCACGAGCTGCGCTATCACCGTGGACCCGATGCCCTGTGGCAGAGTTGTGCCGGGAAACAGCGGAGAGAGCAGAGAAAGATCCGCTGGAGCAGCGATGCCTATGCGCATTGAATGCCGCCTGTGCGCAATGTGGTGATGAGCAGGGGACGGAGGGAGTCCAAACCGTGTCTCCACGGCAGGAGTCCTCTGCACGGACAGGCGGCTTTGTGACGGTCTTGGCTGGTCAGCTTGGGCTCGAGCTGAAGATGTTGGACTGGAAGGTCGACGACACCGACGGCTGATTATTATTGTTGTTGGCGTTGGCGTTGGCGTTGTTGGCTGCGGCGTTGTTGGCTGCGGTCGTGTTCGTCTCCGTGCCGGTGGTCGGCATGGCGCGAGAGAGGATGGCGTTCAACTGTCTGGGGTTCGCGCTGTTGGAGGCGCTCAGCGCTGCCGAGTTCTGTGCCTGGGACAATATCGTCGTCACCTGTGCGGCGACCGTCGTCACGGTGCTGGTCACGGTCTGTGAGGTCGCTGCGGCATAGGCGTTGGCCATTGCACCGATGGCCGCTTGCGGCGCGGCCTGGTAGACGACCGGATTGGACACGATTTGAACCACCGCGACGGAGAGCGCCGCAACGCCCTGGGGTGCGGCATTCTGCGCCGCCGTGGTCACCGCCACGCGTGCCGCGCCGGTGACCACGGCCAAGGTCTGGGCCGGCGCCGTCGTCTGGACCGCCTGGGACTGCACCGCCTGGACGGCGCTGCCGGCAAGCTGCACCGCCGCCGAGGGCGCCACCGTCAGGATACGCTCGGCCAGGACCACGGCCTGAGCGCTGATGTTGGCGGTAATCGCCGGAACGTTGTTGGTCGTGGCGGTGGCCACCGCACGCGCCGCCACGTTGGCAGCGTCCAGCGGGGCGACCCGGAGCACCTCCGGAGCAATGAAGATGCGTGCCGCCGTCGTCAATACCGTGGCCGTCTGGCCTGGCGCCGTCGTTTGCACCGAGGTCGCCTGGACGGCCTCCACCGCGGCGCCGGCCGCCTGGATCGCCGCCTGCGGGTTGATGGTCAGCAACTGCTCGGCCGCTGAAACAACCGAGGCGGCCAGCGTCGCCGCCTGTTGCGGGTTGCCCCCTGACAGGCTGTTGATCGCCGCCTGGATTCCTTGCATGTTGCCGCTCAGGACTGCCGCCCGCAGGGCCGGCGGCAGTGCATTGACACGACTTTGGACGGCCGGCTGCTGCTGAGCCTGGGCGGTCGTGCCCAACAGCCCGCACACGACCATGACGGTGGCGACCGCGCCGAAGGCGCATTGACGGAACCCGGTCACGTGAATCCTTGCATTTTCATGAAATAACGGCAGCAATGCCGAGCATAGCATCAATACTCTGATACTCATAGGGGGTAGTCCGCGATGCGGGCGCCAGAGCCGGTGGGCACGGTCGCAACCGCACGGTCCTGCTTGCATCCCGCTGGACAGCCGCCTAGAGAGAACCAACGCAGAGAATGCCGATAGTCAAATGTGCCCTCCTCCCGACGAAGCGCCTCCGGCGCCTTCACGCCTGCCGCAGGAACGAGGCCGGGCAGTCCGTGCCGGGAGCGGTCTGATTCCCCCGACGCACACCGGCCGCAGTGGGGCCATGAGCGGGCAACCGACGCTTCTGCATGTGCTGACCAATTTGATGCCCTCGGGAGCGGAGCGGATGCTCGAAGCGGTCGGTCCGATGGCGGTTGCGGATGGCGTGGCTCCCGCGATCCTGTCGATCGGAGAATCCGGCCCCGGCCCCTTCGCTCACCAGCTTGCCGCCGCCGGCTATGCCATCCACCATGTGCCCTTCTCCCGCGATGCCGGATTCATTCGCCGCCTCTTGCGGTTCTTCCGCCGAAGGCCGGCCGATGTCGTGCATGTCCACTGCGAGCGGGCAGCCTTCTGGATCGCGCTGGCGGCCCGCACCGGGAACGCCCGGCGGATCGTCCGGACCGTGCACGGGTTGTTCGAGTTCGATGGGGTGCTGCGGGTCCGCCGGTCGCTCCAGCGCGCTGCGTCGCGCCGGCTGCTCGGCGTCGACAGCACCGCCCTGTCAACGGCCGTGATCGAGAACGAGCGGCGGCGCTTTGGAAATCCCGTGATGCGCGTCCCTGCCTGGGTCGATCCGGCCTTTCGCCCAGCCGAGGAGGAGGAGCGACGGCGGGCGCGGGCCCTCCTCGGCCTCGCTCCCGATACGGTCGCTGTGGCAGTGGTCGGCAACTGCGCTGCGGTGAAGAACCACGACGCCCTGATCCGTGCGGTCGCCCGGCTTCGCCGCGACGGCGCGGACATCCGGCTGCTGCACGCCGGCCATGGCGCCCTGGAAGCCGAGGAGCGGCAGGTGGCGGTCGCGGAGGGCGTGGCCGACGGGGTCCGCTTCCTCGGTGCCGTCGACGACGTCCGCCCGTTGCTGCATGCAGCCGATGCTTTCGCGATGCCGTCCCTTCGCGAGGGGTTGGGAATCGCGGCGCTTGAAGCGCTCGCCTGTGGCTTGCCCGCCGTGCTGACCGACGGCCATGGGCTGCGCGATCTGCGCCCGTTTGGATCGGCGGTCGTCTGGTGCGGCACCGATCCGGACTCCATATCGGAGGCTCTCGCCCGGATCGCCCGGCTCCCCCCGGCGGAGCGGGCTGCCCTGGCCGCGGGCGCTCCCGACCTTGTGCGGCAGCGGCACAGCGCCGCCGCCGGCTGGGCCGCCTTCCGGGAGCTGTACGCATGGCCGACAGTCGCGGAGGCTGTCCGTTGAGCGGGACGGCGCTGAGCGGGGAGGCCGCCACGCGGCGGATCATCGCCGTTCTCGCCTGCCACGGGCGGGTCGCGACGACGCTTGCGGGCCTGACCGCGCTGTTCGACCAAACCTTGCCGCCGGGAGTCATGCTGGAGGCCGTCGTCGTCGATGACGGCAGCGACGACGGCACAGCGGACGCGGTGGCCACCCGGTTTCCCCAGGTGCGCCTGCTTCATGGGGACGGATCGCTCTGGTGGGCCGGCGCCATGGCGCGCGGCCTCGTCGAGGCGGCGCACAGCCGACCGGACTTCCTGCTCTGGCTCAATGACGATGTGTGCCTGGACGAGGGCGCACTGGCCGCCCTGCTGGCCTGCCACGATGGTTGGTGCGATGAGACGGGGCAAGCCCCCATCGTGGTCGGCGCCACCCGCGACCCCGATACGGGGTTTGGCAGCTACGGTGGTCAGCGCCGCCACCCGCGTCGGCCGTTCCGCTTCCTTCCCGTCGCCCCCGCCGCCGCCCCGCAGCCGTGCGACACCTTTCAGGGCAATGTCGTGCTCGTGCCGGGAAGCGTTTACGAACGGCTGGGCGGCATTCCGGCCATTTTCTCCGGCGTGCAGGGGATGGCCGATACGGACTTCGGTTTGCGCGCCGGGCAGGCCGGCATCGCGGTGGTGCAGGCTCCGGGGTTGGTGGGAGCCTGCACGCTCAACCGTGCCGTCGCGGCATGGCGTGACGAGCGCCTGACGCGGCGTGCGCGGGTGGCGGCACTGTTCGGGCCGCGTGGCTTCCCGCCACGGGCGTGGTTCGCCTTCGCGCGCCGCCACGGCGGTCCGGTCTGGCCGCTGTGGGCCGTCTCCCCCTATCTGTTCCGCATCCCGGCGGCCCTGATGGCAAGAGGGTGCACGCCGTCCTGTGACGACAGGTGCCGCAACGGCGCGGCGGGGGAGAACACGGTGGGGGACATCACGGTGGCCAAGGGGCGGCCGCGGGTGGCGTTGATGGATGGGATCATGACGCACTACCGCCTGCCGTTCCTGCGTGAACTCGCACGCATGGACGACTTTGCGTTCACGGTCTTCAACGGCCCCGCTCCGCCCAACCACACCGCAGTGATGACCGACGAGCCGCTGCCTCTTCCGGTGCTGCCGGTGCGTCACCGGAGCATCCCCGGCGGAACGCGCATCTTGTGGACGGGGGGGGTGATGGAGGCGATGTCCGGCCGGTATGACGCCGTCATCACCGTCGGTCACGTTCACGATCTTGGCGTTTGGGTCCTATGGCTGGCGCGGCGATTGACAGGCAGACCGAGGCTGATCCTGTCGGGCCATTTCCGCCTGAAGGGCGAAGGCTCCGGACCCGTTGCCGGACTGCGCGGATGGCTTCGCACGGTGATGGCGCGCGGCGCCGACGCATTGTTGGTGTACACGCCCCGCTTCGGAGCGCAATGCGTGGCGCATGGCATTCCGGCGGACCGCGTCTTCGTCACCCACAACACCATCGATGTCGCCGCCGTACGCGACACTTCCGCCGAAATCGGGCCGGACGACCTGATGGCGGCACGGGCGCGCCATGGGCTTCCGGAAGCGGGGCCGGTTTTCCTGTTTGTCGGCCGGCTATACGCTGGCAAGCGGGTGGATGTGGCCATTGCCGCGATCTCAGCTCTGCGGCGTCGTGGGCATGCCTGCACCCTGTTGGTGGTGGGGGACGGGCCGGACCAGCCGCGGATCAAGACCTTGGCGGATGAAGCCGAAGGCGTGATCCTGATCCCGGCCCTGTTCAAAGAATCGGAACTCGCTCCGCTGTTCCGGATCGCGACGGCGGTCGTCTGTCCGGACTCGGTCGGATTGTTGATCGCACACGCCTTTGCCTATGGTGTGCCGATCGTGGCGTGCCGCGGAGCGCCCGGCCACGGTGTGGAGATCGATTATCTTGAGCACGGAGGGAATGGCCTGTTCGCCGACGATGTCGAGGCGGAGTCCCTGGCGGCAACGCTGGAGCGGCTGCTGTCCGAGCCGGAGCTTGCCGATCACCTCGCTGCTGGCGCTCGGCAGACCGCCGACGGGCTTGGTGTCGGGACCATGGCTGATGCCAATTTCGCCGCGCTGTATCGCGCATTGGCAAACCGGCCCAGGAAAACGAACCCGCCATCGACGTGACCGACATGGGACTTGTCGATAGCCGGCGTCAGTTTCATGCGGTCTTCCGGAAAGGCCCCGCATTCCGACGGTTCGCGGCGCTTTCGGTCCATGTCGCGGACCACCACGAAGACCCTCCGGCTGACAGGAGACTGAAGCCTCACCGCAAGACTTCAGGCCATGCTCCCGTCAAAGCTGCGCGCCGAGCCGGAGGAAGAATACCGTCTGCCGGTAGGAGGACGGATCGTGCGAAAAGACCGAGCCACGCAAGAGCAGGATTTCGGCCAGATCGCGCAGGCTGACCTTGAGCCGCGGCCGCCACAGCACGATCAGGAAGACGATGTCGGAAGGCAACTGCCCCCGGTTCAGCACTGAGCCGGCGCGCCCTAACCTATTGCTATCGCACAATTTTTTCTTCCCGCTATTCAAGTCAGGTTTGCTTTGAGTATGGTGTCACCGACACGGACGCCAAACAGGCTTGGCTCACCACAGAAGAGATAATAATGCCGATCACCCTCACCGATCTCATCGCCAGAGCAGAGGGAGTCCTTTCTGCTGAAATATCTGCAGAAACAGTTCTCATGAGCCAAGATAATGGAAAATATTACTGCCTGACAGAAACCAGTCAAGAAGTTTGGAAGCAGCTATACAGCCCTATAACGATCAAAAATCTTCTCCAGAATCTCAGTGAAAAATATCAAAAACCCACGTCCGTAATCGAGGCGGACACCATGGCCTTCTTGGAGAGTTTTCTAGACAAAGGACTGATCAAAATCAGTGTGAACTGTTCCGAGTAGAACCTACAAAGCACAATCACTTTACCGCGACCATCACTCCGGGGTGTGGAACCAGCCGTTGACGGTAATGCGGCCATCCAGCGGATCAGCACTGTCGCAGGTGACCGGCAGCACCTCATGCAGGCGGTCAGCCGGGAAGAAGACCAAGCTGTTATTGATAGGGGCGATGCGTGTGTAATGACCGTTCGCATTGCCCTCCTCATCGTCGTGAAGCAACAGATCGCCAC